>NZ_JBQCVF010000383.1:0-1316 GCF_051962515.1 Neisseria sp. P0009.S007
CGTTCAAAAAATACATCATAAAGCGCACCTTGCGTGCTGCGAACCATATAAAGTCTGGCTTGTTTTCCCATTGCAGTACCTGTTTGTTTGAAGAACATATCACTTTGTTTCCATGTTACCCGTTACAGCTGAAAAATTCGATATTTTGAATGGTCGGAAGGGTTTGAAGTTCTCGCTGAAAATAAATGAATTATAAATGAAAGGCCGTCTGAAAAATAAAATAGGCTTATATATCAACAGATGATATATCGTAACAATATATTAATAACTGTAAAATTTTTTACGTTTGTATCAAAAAAAAGATAAAATGAAAGAATCAATCGCGAAAGATTGCTATTCACTGAACATTAGGAGAGAAAAAATGACCTGCAAAACCCACGAACATCATGACCACGTTCACGGCGCAAACTGCGGCCACACTGCCATCAAACACGAAGACCACGTCGATTATCTGCACGACGGCCACCTGCACCATGAGCACAACGGCCACTACGACGAGCATGCCCTGAGCGTCAATGAAACCAACCCTGACGGCTGCCACCCGGTTGACACCTGCCACGGCCACGTTCACGGCGAAGGTTGCGGCCACGAAGCCGTACCGCACGGTGATCACGTCGACTACATCGTCAACGGCCGTCTGCATCACCAACACGGCGACCACTGCGACGACCACGGCCCGGTTGAAATCGTTAAATAAAACTGTTTTTCAGACGGCCTTTGATATGGGGCTTCTATAGAAAAAGGGGGTGTATTTTCACCCCCTTTTTTTGTGGGCTATCTTTTCCTATTAGCCAAAGTCTCTTGCAATAAACTTTTCAGATAATCTCTCTATACAATAAGGTCGTCTGAAAGCCTCAATCCGTATTTGATTTATGTTTTTAAAGCGCTTTTTAAATTAAAGGCCGTCTGAACGTGTAGTTTCAGACGGCCTTTAGTCTTACCAATTCACACGAACTGCCCTGCTGCCGAGCAATGTTTCCAGTTCGTCAAACAAGGCGGTGCTTGGCGTTACAATCCATTTGGGCGCAATTTTCAATTTACCCGATGCTTTGCCGTTGCTGTACGATAGTTGCAGCGGGATGTGCGATGTGTCGGGCAGGCGGTGTGTAGTGAGGATGGCGGCGAGGCGCGTGATGTCATGGCCGGGGGTGAGGGCGAGGCTGAGACTGCGGGCGTAGCGTTCGCGCGCCATTTGCAGGGTCATGACTTGGTTGGCCATAATGCGCAGTCCGTCGCCGCCGCCGTAGTCGTCGCGGATGACTTTGGATTCGATAATCAGCACTTGGTCGGATTTGAGGTAGTCTGCGCAGTTTTCC
>NZ_JBQCVF010000384.1:0-1309 GCF_051962515.1 Neisseria sp. P0009.S007
GACGACTCCGGCATCTGCACCAACGCCTTAAACGGCGCACCCGGCATTTTCTCCGCACGTTATGCAGGCGAAAACCCCAAATCCGATGCCGCAAACAACGCCAAACTCTCTGCCGATCTTGCCGATAAAGACGACAAAAGCTGCTACTACGTCTGCGTACTCGTACTCGTCCGCCACGAAAACGACCCGCAGCCCATCATCGCCGAAGGCATCTGGCGCGGCCAATGGCAGGCCGAAGCAGCCGGTACAAACGGCTTCGGCTACGATCCGCATTTCTATTTGGCCGAACATGGTTGCACCACCTCCGAGCTTAACCCTGAAATCAAAAATGCCGAAAGCCACCGCGCTCAAGCATTGCGTGAATTGTTAAGAAAAATTGAATCCTTATAAATCGATAATAGGCCGTCTGAAAACCTGAAACGTTTTTTTAGATGTTCTAAATCCAACAAATAATGGAAGAAATCCATGTCCCCTAAGCAAATCTCGATTGTCGCCATCCGCTTGGTCGTTTTAATCGGTATCGTACAAACGCTTGGCAGCATCGCGACCATATTCGTACAGACAGAAAGCATGTATGACAGTAAACAAATCTCATCCGTACTGATGCTCTACGGCTTGTATTTAATTGCATGGCTGCTGCTATGGTGTTTCCCTGCCGCCATTGCCAACCGCCTGTTGCCCGAACATCTGCAAACAGCACAGGAGGCCCCAAAACACCCTGCACCATGGCTGACGACCGGTATTGTATTAATAGGCATATATACTGTTTTCCAAGCCATCCCCGACCTAATTTACCGGTTCTCTCTCTATCTTTTTGTACAGTCTATTGCTATCGACACACATACATCCGTTTGGGCGGACCTCGGCGCACAAAACCAAGCCGGTATACTTGCCAACATCGCGCAGCTTTTTATCGGCATTTTCCTGCTATTCGGTGCACCCAAACTCTCATCTTGGATGCGCAAAAGACTTTAACTACATAAAAACAACAGGCCGTCTGAAACCTTCAGACGGCCTACCTCACATTCATTCCCATGCCCAAGCCCACACCTGAAGAATTGGCAGCCTTTGCAAAACATGTCGCTGCCTTCATCCCAACCATACCTGACGAACTTCTGCAACTCATTGACAGTCAAGAAACTGCTATCGTCTTTTTAGGCAAACCAAGCTGTTCATACTGTCGCCGTTTTGTTGCAAAACTGTTTACCGTTTCGTTAAACAAACAACTTACCATCCGCTTTACAGACAGCAGCAACAAAGCAGCTTTAAAGACTTTTCGTGAACAACACGGCATCAAAACTGTTCCCGC
>NZ_JBQCVF010000385.1:0-1308 GCF_051962515.1 Neisseria sp. P0009.S007
TCCAAATAAGTTTTCCATTCCTCGTTGGACAAAGTCGGACGGATAAACGGAATGGCGGCTTTCCACACCGACTGCACAGCAGTAATTTGTTTTTTGGATGCTTCGCTGGTGCTGTACAAAATATCGAACTCAAGCGGATGATCATCGTTGTAGACTGATTCGTTCAACAGTTTGCGTGCGGTTTCGATGCGTTTTTCAGGCGTCCACTCTTTCCACTCAGGATAAACAGGAATCACGCCCTGCATTTGCGGCGGCGTCAATTGGAACGCAGGCGTATCGCCACGGCCGCCCACTTTGACGACGATGTCGCGGCGCGTCAGCATATTGAGCGCCTTGCGGACGCGCGGATCGTTAAACGGCGCTGCTTCGTGGTTCGGCTCCAAATACCAGCTACATAAAGAAGTCGTGCGTCTTACTTGGCCCGGAAACTCAATATCCGCCACTTTGACCTGATCACTGGGAATACCGTAGGTCACATCAATTTCATTGGCGCGATAACGGTTGTACTCACCACTGCCTGACAGAAAAACCGCCTTCGGAATGGCTACTTTGTCTTTATCGTAATAATTGGGATTGCGTTCCATATTAATGTGGCTGTTGACTTTCCAATCCGTTAACAGATAAGCGCCACTGGAAACATAATGACCGGGCTGCGTCCACTTATTGCCATATTTTTCAACAGTGGCGCGGTGAACCGGAAAAGTGAATTGCTGAATCAGCATATCAGGGAAATAAGGTACGGGCGCAATCAGCGTAAATTGCAGGGTCTTCGCGTCCAACGCCTTGACGCCCAATGTCTCAGGCTTGGCTTTGCCGTTTAATATATCTTCCGCATTTTCCACTTGGGCATCGACCAAATAGCTGCCGAAAGGTGCGCCGGTGGCCGGATCGGCAAGACGGCGGAAGCTGTACACGAAATCTTCGGCAGTAATCGGATCGCCATTACTCCATTTGGCATCACGCAGATGGAAGGTCCAAACACGCTCGCCCTCGCTCTCCCATTTTTCCGCCAAAGCAGGAATGGTTTTGCCTTCGGCATCCGTACCGACCAAACCATCCATCAACTGACGGATAATCGCACCGGCCGCCATATCACCGCTCATCTGAGGATCCAGCGTACCCGGCTCAACGCCGTTGCTGACCACCACGCGCTCATAATCGGTACGTTTAAACTCAGGAGCAGGCTTAACATCGCGGCTACACGCCGACAATGCGAATACGGCAGCCAATAATGCAGCCAACAGCGGATAGGTTTTTCCGGCCATATTTCATTCCTTCTTTTGGGTATTCTTCTTTTTCAGACGGCCT
>NZ_JBQCVF010000386.1:0-1305 GCF_051962515.1 Neisseria sp. P0009.S007
GTCCATCAGCGTGGGCGGCGGTTCGCCTTCTTTTTTGCCGGAGAAATGGCGGGAGTAGTTTTCGATGCCTTTGCAGAAGCCCATTTCGTAGAGCATTTCGAGGTCGAAGCGGGTGCGTTGTTCGATGCGTTGTTGTTCGACGGGACGTTGTTCGCGGGCGAAAAATTCGATGCGTTCGCGCAGTTCTTCTTTGATGGACTCGCAGGCGCGCAAGACGGTGTCGCGCGGGGTAACGTAGTGGCTGGATGGGAAGACGGTGTAGCGGCCGACGCGCTGGATAAGGCTGCCTGAAAGCGGGTCGAACATATCGAGGCGGTCGATTTCGTCGTCAAACAAGCTGATGCGCAGGGCATTTTCGGAGCTTTCGGCGGGGTACACGTCAATCACATCGCCGCGCACGCGGAAGCTGCCGCGTTTGAAGTCCAAATCGCCGCGTTCGTACTGCATGGAAACGAGGGTAGCGATGATGTCGCGCTGCTCGATGGTATCGCCTTCTTTGACGGACAACACCATTTGTTGATACTCGGTCGGGTCGCCGATACCGTAAATGGCGGACACGGTGGCGACGATAATCACGTCGTCGCGCGTCATCAGGTTTTTGGTGGCGGAAAGGCGCATTTGTTCGATGTGTTCGTTGATCGCGCTGTCTTTTTCGATGAACAAGTCGCGACTGGGCACATAGGCTTCGGGCTGGTAATAGTCGTAGTAGGAGACAAAATATTCCACCGCATTTTCGGGGAAAAACTCGCGCATTTCGGCATAAAGCTGGGCGGCAAGGGTTTTGTTGTGCGCCATGATGATAGCGGGGCGGCCGCTTTGCGCGATGACGTTCGCCATGGTGTAGGTTTTGCCCGAACCGGTTACGCCGAGCAGGGTTTGGTAGGCAAGGCCGTCTGAAAGCCCTTCGAGCAGGCCGGCAATGGCAGTGGGCTGGTCGCCGGCAGGTGGGAAGGGCTGGTGGAGTTTAAACGGAGAATTGGGGTATTGGATGACTTCCATAAGACGGCCTGTTTTATGTTCAGGAAAAGAGAAGATTATAACAAAGGGCCGTCTGAAAATTGATAGTGTGCCAATCTGATAAGACTAAATATTTCTTCTCCTTCCTTAGCTAACTGAGGTTGGTTGTGTTAGCTGGACAATTAAACTACCCTCTCCCAGGACGTGCCTGTGTACGTCCTTTTTACTCTCTTATCTCCTTTCCACCCTATTGTCACCCCATAAAAGGCTTACACTCCGCATCATTGCCCCTAAATATCTCCTCACCGTCCGTACAGCTGCCCTTCCCCTTCATCTTCCCGCACACCA
>NZ_JBQCVF010000387.1:0-1292 GCF_051962515.1 Neisseria sp. P0009.S007
GGCATGATGGTGCCGCCGAGATAATGATTGTCTTCCGTCAGCGCGTCGGTGGTTACGGCGGTGCCGCAGCTGACGACGACGCAGGCGTTTTGCGTAAAGCGGCGGCTGCCCAGCGCATTAAACCAACGGTCGGAGCCATGTTCTTCAGGGCGGCGGTAATGGTTGCGGATACCCAAAGCCTGCGGCATGGAAGACAGCCATTCGACCGGACGGGTTAATTGCTCTTCCACCATCGCTTTTTTTACCGAACCGCACACGGCGCAACCGACAATCTTCACATCGTCATCGGCAAATTGCAGCCATTCTTCGCCCAGCTGGGCCAAATCACGATACGGCGCGCGGCCGACTTCGGAAAATGTGCCGTTCTCCACCCATGCCCATTTCAACTGACTGTTGCCGCCGTCCAGCAGCAAAAAGCGTTCCGGCTTGGCGGCGGCAGGTTGTGCCGGACGGTTATCCGGACGCAAGCTGATCTCGCCGCTGACGATGGTTTTCTCGCCCTTGTCCGTCTGCAAACGCAACGCACCTTGCGCATCCACGCCTTTGACTACGCCTTCGTGAACAACGCGTCCTTCCTGAAGCAGCAATACCGGTCTGTCCGTATCGCGGTTGGCGGCATTGTATTCGCCGACACATGATGCAAATCCGTTTTGCGCGTATTCGTTCAACAGCACATCAAGTTGCGCCAATACCGCATTCAACAAGGTTTTGACGCTTACACCCTGCTTAGAGGCCGTCTGAAACAAGGCCTGCACGGAAGTGGCATTTTCAACTTCTTTCGGCAATACAAAATTAATGCCGATGCCGATGACGGCGACAGTCTTATTCTCTACTCGCGCCGTTTCAATCAAAATACCGGCCAATTTATCGTTGGCCACGACCAAATCGTTCGGCCACTTGATATTTACGTCCAAACCGATATCGGCAAGCGCACGGCGGCAGGCCAATGCCACCACCAACGCCAGCGAACCCAGCTCATACTGCGGCTTATCAAACGCCCAGCCCAGGCTGAACATCAGACATTCGCCCTGTCGGTTGACCCAGCTTCGCCCTTGCCGTCCGCGGCCTTTGGTTTGGAAATGCGCCACACACAAGGCCTTATGCGCCAAATCTGCCGACTGGCGCGCCAATGCCATGATTTCATCGTTGCTGGACGAACATTCGTGTTTCAACTGCGCACGAAAACCCTGTTTTCCGGCCATTTGTTGCAGAGATTCTTCGGCAAACACAGCCAAAGGGCGCACCAAGCGCCATTGCCCGTCATGCTGGCGCAGCAAACCGCGGATATGGCC
>NZ_JBQCVF010000388.1:0-1292 GCF_051962515.1 Neisseria sp. P0009.S007
GGCATGATGGTGCCGCCGAGATAATGATTGTCTTCCGTCAGCGCGTCGGTGGTTACGGCGGTGCCGCAGCTGACGACAACGCAGGCATTTTGCGTAAAACGGCGGCTGCCCAGCGCATTAAACCAGCGGTCGGAGCCATGTTCTTCAGGGCGGCGGTAATGGTTGCGGATACCTAAAGCCTGCGGCATGGAAGACAGCCATTCGACCGGACGGGTTAATTGTTCTTCAACCATCGCTTTTTTTACCGAACCGCACACGGCGCAACCGACAATCTTCACATCTTCATCGGCAAATTGCAGCCATTCTTCACCCAGCTGGGTCAAATCACGATATGGCGCGCGGCCGACTTCGGAAAATGTGCCATTCTCCACCCATGCCCATTTCAACTGACTGTTGCCGCCGTCCAGCAGCAAAAAGCGTTCCGGCTTGGCGACGGCAGGTTGCGCCGGACGGTTATCCGGACGCAAACTGATCTCACCGCTGACAATGGTTTTTTCGCCCTTGTCCGTCTGCAAACGCAACGCGCCTTGCGCATCCACGCCTTTGACCACGCCTTCGTGGACAACGCGCCCTTCCTGAAGCAGCAATACTGGTCTGTCCGTATCGCGGTTGGCGGCATTGTATTCGCCGACACATGACGCAAATCCGTTTTGCGCGTATTCGTTCAATAGCGCATCAAGTTGCGCCAATACCGCATTCAATAAAGTTTTGACGCTTACGCCCTGCTTAGAGGCCGTCTGAAACAAAGCCTGCACGGAAGTGGCGTTTTCAACTTCTTTCGGCAATACAAAATTAATGCCGATGCCGATGACGGCGACAGTCTTATTCTCCACCCGCGCCGTTTCAATCAAAATACCGGCCAATTTATCATTGGCCACGACCAAATCGTTCGGCCACTTGATATTTACGTCCAAACCAATATCGGCAAGAGCACGGCGGCAAGCCAATGCCACCACCAACGCCAGCGAACCCAGCTCATATTGCGGCTTGTCAAACGTCCAGCCCAAGCTGAACATCAGACATTCGCCCTGTCGGTTGACCCAACTCCGCCCTTGCCGTCCGCGGCCTTTGGTTTGGAAATGCGCCACACACAAGGCCTTATGGGCCAAGTCCGCCGACTGGCGCGCCAAAGCCATGATTTCATCGTTACTGGACGAACATTCGTGTTTCAACTGCGCACGAAAACCCTGTTTCCCGGCCATTTGTTGCAGAGACTCTTCGGCAAACACAGCCAAAGGGCGCACCAAGCGCCATTGCCCGTCATGCTGGCGCAGCAAACCGCGGATATGGCC
>NZ_JBQCVF010000389.1:0-1292 GCF_051962515.1 Neisseria sp. P0009.S007
CGTGGCAATGAACGTGTTGCCGTGGTGTTGCCAGTCCCCGGCCGCCACAATGTGCATAATGCCGTAGCGGCAGCGGCTCTGGCTTTTGCGGCAGGTTTGAGCCTTGCCGAAGTTTCAGACGGCCTGAAAAATTTCAGCAATATCAAAGGCCGTCTGAATATCAAGCAAGGCATTAAAGATGCAACTTTGATTGACGATACTTATAATGCCAACCCCGACAGTATGAAAGCCGCCATTGATGTGCTCGCCGCTATGCCTGCGCCGCGTATTTTTGTAATGGGTGATATGGGTGAATTGGGTGAGGATGAAGCCGCCGCCATGCACGCCGAAGTTGGCGCGTATGCACGGGATAAAGGCATCGAGGCCGCGTATTTTGTCGGCGACAACAGCGTTGAAGCAGCGGAAACGTTTGGAGCGGAAGGTTTGTGGTTTGCAGATAAAGATCCGCTGATTCAAGTGTTGAGCCACGACTTGCCTGAACGCGCTACTTTATTGGTCAAAGGCTCACGCTTTATGAAGATGGAAGAAGTGGTTGAGGCACTGACGGATAAAGAGGTTGTCTGAAAATGGGGCAGAAAAGAAAACGACCTATACTGTTGCAGTTTATCGTTTTAATACTAATAGTAGCAGCAGTTTTATGGCCTGCGACAGTGTGGCTTTACATCGAAAATGTAGGATTTGAGACAATAAGCGGAGCATACGAAATCACAAGTGGGCGTTTACTTTGGTTTTGGTTAGGAAATTTTTATTTGCTTGTGCAAGTCATATTAATGCTGGTTACTGCTGTTGGTCTATGGAGAGGTAAGGATTGGGCGCGTAGGTTGTGGCTAATTAGTTGCATTCTGTATATCGTTTACACTACAGTCAATTATTCAACTGCGAGTTGGCCGGATGTCATTATTCGCGCTGCAATTTGTTATAGCCTGTTTTGTTTACATCCCAAGGATTATTTTCAGACTCAAGAAAATAAAACTTAAGAAGGCCGTCTGAAATATGAAAAAGATTTTACTATTGGCTGGATTGCTGATTGCCGCATTTTATGCCGGAATGAAAGTACAGGCATTTATCTATGAAGATACCTGCTTGGATTTGGGCGGCGGAAAGAATCCTGGAAACTATCCGATTTGCGTGGTAGAGAAATAATCTTACTCAACAAGGCCGTCTGTAATTTCAGACGGCATACCGATTTATTTTTAATTGGGCAATAAGCCCGCTGTAACAACAAAAACAAAAAAGGAAGCCCCATGTTTTTATGGCTCGCACATTTCAGCAACTGGTTAACCGGTCTGAAT
>NZ_JBQCVF010000390.1:0-1284 GCF_051962515.1 Neisseria sp. P0009.S007
AGGAACAAGCTCGACGATACTTTGCGTATTGGCTGCTGTTTCAGGATAGGCATCCATGCGTGGCTTTCATTCAAGAGAAAACCTTATTGTAAACCAAAGCGGTTTTCAGACGACCTTGCATATTATACTCAAGTTGAGCATAATATAAAAACTATTTCAAAATATAAACGGCAAACCTTTATGCCGTCTGAAAAAACAGCCACAAGGAAACATCATGCAAACCGCCGCCCGCCGCTCGTTCGACTACGATATGCCCCTCATTCAGACGCCGACTTCTGCCTGCCAAATCCGTCAGGCGTGGGCGAAGGTTGCCGACACGCCCGACCGCGAGACGGCAGGCCGTCTGAAAGATGAAATCAAGGCTTTGCTGAAGGAGAAAAACGCGGTCTTGGTGGCGCATTATTACGTTGATCCGCTGATTCAGGATTTGGCTTTGGAAACAGGCGGATGCGTGGGCGATTCGCTGGAGATGGCTCGTTTCGGTGCGGAACACGAAGCCGATACATTGGTGGTGGCAGGTGTGCGCTTCATGGGCGAGAGCGCGAAAATCCTCTGCCCTGAAAAAACGGTGCTGATGCCTGATTTGGAAGCGGAATGTTCTTTGGATTTGGGTTGCCCGGAAGAGGCGTTTTCAGCGTTTTGCGACCAACACCCCGACCGTACAGTCGTAGTGTACGCCAACACTTCCGCCGCCGTGAAAGCGCGTGCCGATTGGGTTGTAACGTCTTCGGTGGCGTTGGAAATCGTGTCGTATTTGAAATCGCGCGGCGAAAAACTGATTTGGGGACCCGACCGCCACCTCGGCGACTACATCCGCCGCGAAACGGGCGCGGATATGCTGCTGTGGCAGGGTTCGTGCATCGTTCATAACGAATTCAAAGGGCAGGAATTGGCGGCGTTGAAGGCGGAACACCCCGACGCGGTGGTGCTGGTTCATCCCGAATCGCCGCAAAGCGTCATCGAACTGGGCGACGTGGTCGGCTCGACCAGCAAACTGCTCAAAGCCGCCGTATCTCGTCCCGAAAAAAAATTCATCGTGGCGACCGATTTGGGCATCCTGCACGAAATGCAAAAACAGGCGCCCGACAAAGAATTTATCGCCGCCCCGACGGCGGGCAACGGCGGAAGCTGCAAAAGCTGCGCGTTCTGCCCGTGGATGGCGATGAATTCGCTGGGCGGCATCAAATACGCCCTGACAAACGCACATAACGAAATCCTGTTGGACAGAAAGCTGGGCGAAGCCGCCAAACTGCCTTTGCAGCGTATGCTCGACTTCGCGGCAGG
>NZ_JBQCVF010000391.1:0-1281 GCF_051962515.1 Neisseria sp. P0009.S007
AGCCAATCAGGGTTTTTCTCTTTCAGGTATTCAAAGCTGATAGGCTGGCCGTGGCTGCCTTCTTTAATCGATTCATCGACAGCGGGAACGCCGATGTCTTTGTGCAGCCAACCGCCCAAACGGGAAGAAGGGCCGAAAGCCGACATCTTGCCGCCGTTGACCAAAATCACCAAACCCTTGCCTTTGCCTTGAGCAGCGGTTTTCGCCGCTTCAAACGAAGCATCGATTTCCGCTTTCAGCTTGTCGGCTTCCGCCTGTTTGCCGAAGATTTGCCCCAGCGCGTCGATGCGCTCTTTTGAGCTTTCTTTCAGATTGGCGGTTTCGGCGGTCATCTCGATGGTCGGCGCAATGGCGTTCAACTTGTCAAACGCTTTGGCTGCGCGGCTGCCGATGATGATGAGCTGCGGTTTGTAGGCGTTAAGCGCTTCGTAGTCAGGCTCAAACAGCGTACCGGCAGGTTTCGTGGTTTTGAAATATTCGTCCAAATAAGGCAGCCGGTTTTTATCGACGGACAAACCGGTTTTCACGCCCAATTTGTTTAAAGTGTCGAGCATGCCCAAATCGTAAACGGCGATACGCTCCGGATTTTGCGGCACTTTCGCGTCGCCGCGCGTGGTTTTCACCGTCAGGCTTGCGCCTTCGGTTTGGGCGGCAGAAGCGGAAGCAGTTTGTGCCTGATTGGAAGCAGAATCTTTCGGCGAACACGCACCCAAAGCGAGGGTGCAGCATACGGCTAAAGCGGTCAAACGTAACATAGAGGTTCTCCGTGGTCGGAAATAAAGCAAATAGAAATGATAACTTGTATCGGATTATAAAGCTAGACGCCGTCTGAAAACTTTTGTTTTCAGACGGCCTTTTCAAGCTGATTGCTTAGAAGCGGTAGTTCACACCCAAGCGGACATCGCGGCCAGGTTCAGACAGGGAGTTAGCACCTGCGCGTTGGCTGTGCGGCTTGTAGTTTTTATCAAAGACATTGTTGACTGAGAAGTTGACGTTCAAGTCGTCTTTGCCTGTCGGCTTCCAGTTGGCGAAGATATCGTTGACGCCGTAGCCTGCGCGGACGACATTCAGAGCTACATCAGAGCCACGCGAGGTCGGGGCGTAGCCTGCATTTTGGACATAACGTCCGCGCCAGCCGATTTCCAGATTCGGATTGTCAAATTGGTACGACAGACCTGTTGTCCATGTGCGTCCCATCGGGATAGCGGTCGTTACTTTGTCGGCGGTATCGCCGTTCAGCTTCGGTTTGCTGTAGGCTACGCCTGCACGTGCGGTCAGACC
>NZ_JBQCVF010000392.1:0-1281 GCF_051962515.1 Neisseria sp. P0009.S007
GGTCTGACCGCACGTGCAGGCGTAGCCTACAGCAAACCGAAGCTGAACGGCGATACCGCCGACAAAGTAACGACCGCCATCCCGATGGGACGCACATGGACAACAGGTCTGTCGTACCAATTCGACAATCCGAATCTGGAAATCGGCTGGCGCGGACGTTATGTCCAAAATGCAGGCTATGCCCCAACCTCGCGCGGCTCTGATGTGGCTCTGAATGTCGTCCGCGCAGGCTACGGCGTCAACGATATATTCGCCAACTGGAAACCGACAGGCAAAGACGACTTGAACGTCAACTTCTCCGTCAACAATGTCTTTGATAAAAACTACAAGCCGCACAGCCAACGCGCAGGTGCCAATTCTCTGCCTGAACCAGGCCGCGATGTCCGCCTAAGCGTGAACTACCGCTTCTAAGCAATCAGCTTGAAAAAGCCGTCTGAAAACAAAAGTTTTCAGACGGCATCTAGCTTTATAGCCCGATACAAGTTATCATTTCGATTTACTTTATTTCCGACCACGGAGAAACCCTATGTTACGTTTGACCGCTTTAGCCGTATGCTGCACCCTCGCTTTGGGTGCGTGTTCACCGAAAGATTCTGCGTCCAACCAAGCCCAAACTGCTTCCGCTTCTGCCGCCCAAACCGAAGGTGCAAGCCTGACCGTTAAAACGGCTCGCGGCGATGCGAAAGTGCCGCAAAATCCAGAGCGTATCGCCGTTTACGATTTGGGCATGCTCGATACTTTAAACAAATTGGGCGTGAAAACCGGTTTGTCCATCGACAAAAACCGCCTGCCCTACTTGGCCGAATATTTCAAAACGACTAAACCTGCCGGCACGCTGTTTGAGCCTGACTACGAAGCCTTAAACGCTTACAAACCGCAGCTCATCATCATCGGCAGCCGTGCAACCAAAGCGTTTGACAAGTTGAACGAGATTGCACCGACCATCGAAATGACCGCCGAAACCGCCAATCTGAAAGAAAGTTCCAAAGAGCGCATCGACGCGCTGGCGCAAATCTTCGGCAAACAGGCCGAAGCGGACAAGCTGAAAGCGGAAATCGATGCTTCGTTTGAAGCGGCGAAAACTGCTGCGCAAGGCAAAGGCAAGGGTTTGGTGGTATTGGTCAACGGCGGTAAGATGTCGGCTTTCGGCCCTTCCTCACGTTTGGGCGGTTGGTTGCATAAAGACATCGGCGTTCCCGCTGTTGATGAATCGATTAAAGAAGGCAGCCACGGCCAGCCTATCAGCTTTGAATACCTGAAAGAGAAAAACCCTGATTGGCT
>NZ_JBQCVF010000393.1:0-1281 GCF_051962515.1 Neisseria sp. P0009.S007
AGTACATACTATCTAGAACCTTAATTTACTGCGACTTATCTTTCTGCCATGCTTGGTATGAACGAATGGCTAAAAACAGGCAGACAATCCAAATTATGCCCAAGAAGCCCCAAACACCGGTTGCACCGAACTCGTTAAATAACCAAGCAACTGCTCGGCCTTTACGAGAAGCGTGTTCGGTATCGACAACATTTACAGTATCTCCAAGCGTAATGTACCAGCCCAGCACTGGCAATACGATTAGCGCAAACAGATTCTGTAATAGTTTTTTAAGATTTGCATTCATATTGTTTCCTTACAAAACGCCTTTTTCTCCAGATAGCTTTCGTAATCGCCCAAGTAGTGTTCATATCCACCTTTGCCATCCAATTCAATGATTTGGGTAGCCAATGAAGATACAAACTGACGGTCATGCGAGACGAAAATCAGCGTGCCGTTGTATTTTTCCAGCGCCATGTTCAAGGATTCGATGCTTTCCATGTCCATGTGGTTGGTCGGTTCGTCCATGACTAAAACATTGGGTTTCAACAGCAACAGTTTGCCGTAAAGCATACGGCCTTTTTCGCCACCGGAGAGAACCTTCACTTTTTTCACGACATCGTTGCTGCCGAAGAGCAAGCGGCCCAAAGTGCCGCGGATGACTTGTTCGTCATCGCCTTCCTGACCCCATTGGCGCATCCATTCGCTCAGGTCCATATCGACGTCGAAGTCGTTTTCATGGTCTTGCGGATAGTAGCCGACACTGGCTTTTTCCGCCCATTTGATGGTGCCTTCGTCCGGCAACAGGCCATCTGAATATTCGGGGTTGTATGCGCCTGCCAAGAGTTTCAGCAAGGTAGATTTACCTGCGCCGTTCGGGCCGATGATGGCGAGGCGTTGGCCTGCTTCAAGGATGAAGTTCAGGTTTTTAAACAACTGGGTTTCAAAACGTTTGGTCAGTTTTTCAACTTCCACTGCCTGACGGTGCAATTTGGCTTTTTCATCAGCTTCAAAACGGATATACGGGTTTTGACGGGTAGAAGGTTTAACTTCGACCATCTCCGATTTGATTTTGTCGGCCTGTTTCAGACGGCTGGTTGCCTGACGGGCTTTGGATTTGTTCGCAGAGAAGCGTGCAACGAACTCTTGCAGTTCTTGCAGTTTCTCTTTGGCTTTGGCGTTGTCTTTCAGGGCGCGTTCGCGCGATTGGGCGGAAGCGAGCATGTAGTCGTCGTAGTTGCCCGGATAGATGGTGATGGTGTTGTAGTCCAAATCCGCCATGTGTGTGCAGACTTCGTTCAA
>NZ_JBQCVF010000394.1:0-1276 GCF_051962515.1 Neisseria sp. P0009.S007
CCGACACACTGGCCGCCCTGCGCGAACACGCCCAAAGCAACCCGTTCTTCCAAGCCATGCTCTCAAATATGGAGCAAGTAATGGCAAAAACCGACATCACCTTGGCGGAAAACTATGCCGGCTTGAGCGAATCGCCCGATAAAGCAAAAGTCATCTTCGGCATGATTAAGGAAGAATACCAACGCAGCCGCAAAGCACTGCTCGACTTGCTGCAAACCGAAGAGCTCCTGCGCGACAACCGCAGCCTCGCCCGTTCGCTTGCCTTGAGGATTCCATACCTGAACGCCCTCAATGGCCTGCAAGTCGCCATGCTCAAACGCCTGCGCAAAGAGCCCGATAATCCGCACGCACTGCTGATGGTTCACCTGACCATCAACGGCGTGGCGCAAGGTTTGCGTAATACCGGTTAAGTCAGTACGGAAAAAAGGCCGTCTGAAACAGTTTTTCAGACGGCCTTTAAACTAACTGCGAACCGCGGCAAAGGTTTTACCCACAAACTCCATACTGTTTCTCAACCTGCTTGCCACTCTGACCCTATTCATTTAACTTACCCTGTATTTCAGACTATTTGGAGAAATAGCAGATAACCCTCTGCTAAATCAAAGTGTTCACTTAAGCATGACAACCACTTCAGCATGATGGATGGTCGGCCTACTGACATACCTTACTGCGGCACCACCCCATATCGCCGCACAATAAGCTTTCAGACACCCTGAGGCCGTCTGAAAAACGAAAACATCTTACGCCAAGGCAACTATCATTATGTTTGACATTGTATTTATCTTGTTATTCGGCAGGCTTCAGCCCCACAAAACACCCGACTCATCCGACACGCCCGTCCCTTTTGGGCATTCGGCGGTAGGCTCGGCTTTAATTTATTTATGCATACGCATAGGGACAATCATCGTTCATGATTCGATTTCCGAAGCCATTAACAGCCTCCCCCTCATTCTGTTTCAAACAATCTGCATGTTCGGCTGTCTAGTTTTGTATTTTAAAATGTTGCGTACCACATCCGACCCGAAATACCGGCAGATGATTTATTGGGTACTGGGCATTCTTTTGGGTTTGATCTTAAGCCTCCTGTCTGAAAAATTGTTTTATTTAACGGCTTTATTCATTTACTCATTCTTCGGAAGCACAATAAGCTGAATGCCTGCCCCTCTTTTTTCAGACGGCCTTTTATTATAAGAACACACCAGCATTGCGGCTGTTTTGAGTACCTCCACAATATGCTATAATTCGCCGTTAAACTTTTATCTTTTCAGGAAAAACC
>NZ_JBQCVF010000395.1:0-1266 GCF_051962515.1 Neisseria sp. P0009.S007
CGCGCAGGGTTGAAGGCTTTGCTGACGATGTCCAGTTGCAGTTTGCGGTCTTTGAAGAGTTCGAGCGAGCCTTTGGCATTGAGTTCGCCGCCGTTTTGCGGAACCAGGCGGACTTTGTCGAGCTTGAGCGTGCGCTGGCCGAGCTGTTTGTCGGTTTGGAAAAACAGCATGCCGTCTGTACGCGCAAATCCGCTGTCGAGATTCCAGTTGACGACGGGGGAGGAGGTTTCGCCTTTGACGTCGATACTGCCGTTCAGACGGCCTGCGATATTTTGACGGACAAAGTCGTCTGCGCCGGTATTGTTGATGCCCAGTGCGAGTTTGAGCTGGTCTTGGGCGGTATCGATAGAGCCGGATACATCGATGCTGCCGTCTTTGAGCAGGTCGACGCCGATGTCTTCAATCATGACCGTGCCTTTATCGTCGACGATGAATTCGCCGAGGATGCGTTTGACGGGGATATGATTTTCATCGGCAAAACCGGCTTGGTCGTTTTCCAAGTCAATCGAGCCTTCCAACGCAACGCCGTTGGTAAACGACGGAATGGTGGTAGCGTCGAAATTTAGGCGCGCTTTAGGCAGGCTGGGCAGGAAGGCCTGCGGATTGATATTGAAACCTTTAATCAGGATTTCGCCGACGGTTTCATTGAGGCTGTCGGCGAATGGGTGAATGGTGGATTTGGCCGATAAATGAACGTTGTCGCTATCGAGCAGCAAGTCGGTGGATACGTCTTGCAGGCTGCCCCACAGGCGCACCGTACCATGTAGGGTTTCGCCCTCAAGCTGGCCTTTGGTGTAAATGGCGGTATTGAGGACGTAGGGTTTGTTCAAACCAAGCACTACCGCGCCTGTCGAGCTGCTCCAGGGCGTATCGGCAGTTTTGATGTGGAGGCGGTGTTCTTTTTTGTCGTAATGATAGGCTGCGTGTAGGTGGTCGAGATAGACGGTTTGCTTGTCAAAACGCTTGCCTACGCTGATTTTGCCGGTTTCCAAACGGTCGAGATAGGCGGTAACGGGCAGGTCTATGCTGTCGGGCAGGCCTTTTGAAGGCTCTTCTTCTTTAGGCGGCGTGCGTTTGGTCACGATGGCGATGTCGCCGGCCACGACTTCGGTAATGTGCAAGGACGGACGGGTCAGCTCGGACGGTTTCCAATCAAAGCGGAAGCTGCTGATTTTGACATCCGCACCTTCTGTTTCAATCAACCATGTGTCGCCTTCAAACCCGTCAATCAGCGTGCCCTTCAGCGTATCCGAGGAGAGTGTGACG
>NZ_JBQCVF010000396.1:0-1264 GCF_051962515.1 Neisseria sp. P0009.S007
TCTTCATTCCACGCGGTTTTTAAGGCCGTCTGAATGGTGTCGGCACCAAAGCCGCGATAGGCAAGGAAACGCGCTTGTTTTTGTTTTTCTTTCAAATCTTGGGCTTCTTGCTTGAATTTTTTACGCAAGACGGAAATAGCGGTTTGCAGCTCGTCCTCCCTATCGGGTAGGAACTCCCGACAGTCGTCTGCATCGATACCTTGTTGTGCCAAGGCTTGCTTGAGGCGGAGCGTGCCGTAACGGTTGCTTTTGCTGTGAATATAGGCTTCTGCGTAACGTTGGTCGGATTGCCAATTTCGTTCGACGAATTCGTCCAAAACCTTTTCCAATTCTTCTTCGCTTTCGGCGTGGGGAGCCAGTTTGCGTTTCAAGCCGACACGGCTGACTTCTTGACGGGAAAGAATATCCAAGGCGCGGGCGCGTAAGGTTTTGGGAGGTTTCATGGGGATATGGAAGAGGAGGGAGTTTAACTACATTGAATTACATTTCAGACGGCCTGATTGGGTGAAAGCACCGAAAAGGTCGTCTGAAAATAAAGCCGAATTATTCTTCGTCTTTGTTTTTTTGCGGTTGCAGATTTTCGTAGATTTCAGGCAACGCGCGAATCAACAAATCAGGTTTGGTCGCTTTGTCTTGCGAGAGCAAGGTCATGTCGCTGTAGCCGAATGTTACGCCGACACTGAAACAACCGGCCGCTTTGGCGGCAATAATGTCATTTTTAGAGTCGCCCACCATCAGCATATTGGCAACGTCGATGCCCAAAACTTCGGCCGCATGTTGAAGCGGCAATGGGCTGGGTTTTTTCTCAGTCAGGCTATCGCCGCCGAGAACCAGGCTGAAGTAGCCGTCGAGATTGAGCTGCTTCAGCAGCTCTGCAGCCAGTACTTCGTTTTTATTGGTAATGACAACCAATGGAATACCCAAGGACTTGAGCAGGCCGAGACCGGCTTCGGTTTCAGGGTAGGGGCAGGTAAAGTCGCTCAAGTGATCGCGATAATATTTCATAAAGAACACAAAACCTTTTTCCCAGATTTCAGGATCGGCTTCTTTTTCACGATCATTGGTAATGACGCGATGAACCAACTTGCTGATGCCGTCGCCGACATAACTTTCAACCGTTTGGGTGGGCAAAACAGGTAAACCCAAGTGCGCACACATGGCTTGGGCTGCTGCGGCCAAATCGGGAACGGAATCACATAAGGTACCGTCCAAATCAAAGGCAACGGCTTGAACGTGTTCTAAAGCAGCAGTGGTCATTGAGTAG
>NZ_JBQCVF010000397.1:0-1261 GCF_051962515.1 Neisseria sp. P0009.S007
AAGCGGCTGAAACCATGGTTGCTTTATACCGCCGATAAAACAAAGGCCGTCTGAAATTTCAGACGGCCTTTTTAAATCAACTCAACCAAGTTATATCACGAAATCCAACAGATAAAAATCTTCTTTGCCTACGCCGCACTCAGGGCATTTCCAGTCATCGGGAATATCCTCAAACTTAGTTCCGGCAGGCAGGCCGTGCTCAGGATCGCCGAGATCTTCGTCGTAAATCCAACCGCAAGGGCCGCACATATATTGAGCCATTTGGTGTTCCTTCCATTTTGAAAAGCCGTCTGAAACCGTATTTTCAGACGGCCTTTCGTGTGTCTTATTGTTGATATTTTGAATTTATTGCGCTGCTTCCAAAGCGGCGATTTCTTTACGCAGGTGTTTGATGGCCGGTGTTACGATGGCGACAAACATGGCCTCGCGGACGCGGCGTTGTGCCGGGCTGCGCATTAGATAGCCTTTTGCGCCTGCATGCAATGCGGCAGATTGAGTGGCGTTCAGTGCCAACACAGCAGCCGCTTCACGCAGTTTTAAGGTTGCCAGCGTATCAGGTTTGTTGTTCCACGCATCATCGGCAAGGCGTTCGGTTTCCACCCATGCGCCGTCCAACGCGGCTTTCAACTCATCGTAGCTGTGGTCGAGGTAAGCGTTCACTTCCGCGTTCACCACATTGGCCATACGGATAATACCGAGCGCACCGTCAATCACACCGGCACCGATACCCATTTGCAGCAAGATGAAACCGGCTTTAATGGTCGGGATATAAGACTGGAACTGCTCAGGCGTAGCAATCACATCTTCATCGGGAATAAACACATCTTTAAAATTCAGGCTGTAAGTGCGCGTGCCTTCCAAACCGCAGAACTCAGGGCAATCTTGCAGGGTCACGCCTTCCCATTGACCGCCGGTGATAAACATCACATAGCTGTCGCCGATTTGGGCGGTATTTGCCCAAATATGGTCTTCGCCGATATTGGATACCCAAGGCAAAGCGCCGTTGACTTTATAGCCGCCCTCGACACGCTCGGCTTGCAAGTTGTGTTTTTCAATGCCGGCAAGATGTTTGACGGTATTGGACATGCCCGTACCGGCCAAAACTTTACCCTGCAGAATGTCGGCAAAATATTTATCTTTAACCGCTTGGTTGGGCGATTGGTGCAGATACCACGCACAAGCCGCCTGACACCATGCGCTGAACGAAGTGGCGCCGCATTCTTTACCGATTTCGCGCAATACGGCGATTTGCGTTGCCAAA
>NZ_JBQCVF010000398.1:0-1258 GCF_051962515.1 Neisseria sp. P0009.S007
GGCGTGTTCGGGCCGGGAACGGGCAGCCTGCTGGCTTTTGTGTTCGTCCGCTTTTACGGCTATGATTTTTTAGCGGCCAACGCTTCGGCAAAGGTCATCAATTGGACGATTAAAAATGGAATGTTATTACGGTAAATGATTTGAGACGTTCTAACAACTGGAAAAAACGATTCATGAGTACATTCATTATTACAACCATGAGCGCATTCAGGGGAAACTAAAAGGACTGAGCTCTGTGAATTACAGAACTCAGTCCTTGAACTAAATCAGTCTAACTTTTTGGGTCAGATCATTTTACGGAGCTTTTTTTGTTGTGTGCTTTAAGCCATTTTTGCATTTGTTCAATTTCCGCTTGTTGTGCGTTAATAATATCCTCAGCAAGCTTACGCATCTCAGGATCCTTTCCGTATTTTAATTCAACTTCCGCCATTTTTACTGCGCCAATATGGTGTGGCAACATACCTGCTGCAAAAGCAACATCAGGATCTTTATATTGCGCAGCTGCCATCATGTCTTGATTCATTTGATTCATACCTTGCATTAATTCTTGTTGCATTGCAGAATCTGTCGACATTGGCATATTCATGTGTGCTTGATGCGGTTGTTCATTAGCTTGGGCATAATTTGAAATTGCAACAGCGCTAAGTGTGATAAAAGTCATAAGTTTTTTCATGTTTTTCGCCTATGTGATAACTGAAGGAGCACAAATTATAAACTTTGACCTAAGGTTAAAGTCAACATTCTATTCCGAAAATGTTTGGTGAGGTGCTAAAAGCTAAAATAAGACAATATTTGAGCTGCGTTACGGATTTATGTTGCTGCTGTGCCTGACCATTGGGAAGTTTGCTTGGGATTTATTGGGTTGATATCGAATGAAAAAAAGGCCGTCTGAATGTTTCAGACGGCCTTTGCGTTTTACAGTTTAACCGAATGCTCGCGTGTTTCGTGGAACACGATATCCGGCCAGCGTTCTTGTGTCAGATTCAGGTTGACGCGGTTAGGTGCGAGATAGGCGAGGTTGCCGCCTGCGTCTATCGACAGATTGCCTGCATTGGCTTTTTCAAACTCCGCCAGCTTTTTCTTGTCTTCGCACGATACCCAGCGCGCCGACCAGATGGATGCGCTGTCAAACACGGCTTCTACGCCGTATTCGTTGGCCAGCCGCGAGGTAACAACTTCAAACTGCAACACGCCGACCGCGCCCAAAATCAAATCTGCGCCGCTCATCGGTTTGAAAACCTGTACCGCGCCTTCTTCG
>NZ_JBQCVF010000399.1:0-1250 GCF_051962515.1 Neisseria sp. P0009.S007
TGTTTTTGAGTATGCGGTTTGCTGGGCGTTATACCGAATTTGGACATTGTCTCTTTTAATACTCGGAGATTGCTTCCGCGTTTCAAACCGTCATTCCAGATTTCTTTGGCCTTGTTTTGGTCGCCAAGTGTCCATAGGACTTCGCCCAAATGCGCGGCAACTTCGGCTTCAGGTTCTTTTTCATAGGCATATTGGATATACGGCAAAGCTGTTTGTGCATCGCCTTTAAGATAATAAGCCCAGCCTACACTATCATTAATGGCTGCGCTTTCCGGCTCCATTTGATAGGCCGTCTGAACCATTTTGAATGCCTCGTCCAAATCCTTGCCGCTGGACAACAAGGTATAGCCCAAAGCATTCCAACCGTGCGGATTATCTGGATACAGCTCTACCACACGGCGTAAATCGGCAATCGCCTTGCCTGGCTGATTCAGCTTCTCATAAACCATCGAACGTTGATACAGTACATTGGCAAGCAGCTCAGGAGAAGCTTGGGTTTTCAAGGATTTTTCGGTAGAACTTACCAAGCTATTTAAAGCATTCAACGATTCTTGAAGATTGGTATTTTTAGACAATACGAACAAAGCCGTATTCAACAAATCACTGGCTTCAAAATAACGTCCTCTTTGCTCGGGCATTTTTTGTGCGCGTTGCACCAAAGCCCAAGCCTCTTTATGGTTGCCCTGTTTGGCTTCGATGGAGGCGGCCAAAATGGTTTTATCAAACGTATAAGCCGTAGCCGTGACCTTGGCCAGCCATTGTTTGGCTTTCGCAAATTCTTCAGCATCATTATAAGAAACTGCACCAATCAACGCCGCACGGCTGCGCTGCTCTTCCGTACCGGCTTTATAAGCCTTTTCCAGATAGCTGTTTACCACAGAAATATTTTCCGTCTTGCTGGCTGACAATAAGGCGGCCTGAATATACAAATCAGGGTTGGGATTTTCTTCCAACAAAGTCTGTAAACGCTTAAAAGCCTTATCATTTTGACCATGAGCGATCAAATTGGCGATGTCCAACTCCTGCCAAATCGGAGATAAGGTTTTGGTGTCTGTCTCTTTGAAGAAGCCGTCCAGAATATCAGGATGCCGTTGCGCCATCAGCCGCAGGGTAACAAAAGTAGGCGGCAGAATTTCGTTATCCAACTTGGCCAAGCGCTGTAATGCCGCAATGGCGTATTTCTTTTGACCGTCTTTTGCACTAAAAATTGCATCCGCAATCGCCGCTTCTGGAAAGTCTTTATAATTCAG
>NZ_JBQCVF010000400.1:0-1246 GCF_051962515.1 Neisseria sp. P0009.S007
ATGACCACGACTACTGCCCCTCAGCGTATTCGAGAAATTCCCTATAACTATACTTCTTATACCGACCGCGAAATCGTTATCCGTCTGTTGGGCAACGAAGCGTGGCAAATCCTGCAAGACCTGCGCGATCAACGCAAAACAGGACGTTCGGCACGAATGTTGTTTGAAGTATTGGGCGATATTTGGGTGGTCGTGCGCAATCCGTATCTGGTCGATGACTTGCTGGAGCACCCAAAACGCCGCGTCGCGCTGGTTCGCGAAATGCGCCACCGCTTAAATGAAATCCGCAAGCGCCGCGACGACAATCAGCAAGTGGATGTCTTGGTTGCCGCAGCAGAAAAAGCAGTGGAGTGTTTTGATAGCAATTTTGATGAAACCAGCCAAAAACGCCATCAAATTTTGGAACGCTTAAGCAAAATTACCAAGCCGCACAACATCATGTTTGACGGCTTGGCACGCGTAACACACGTTACCGATGCGACCGACTGGCGCGTGGAGTATCCATTTGTCGTCGTCAATCCTGATACCGAGGCAGAAATTGCGCCTTTGGTGCGCGCCTTAATCGAGTTAGACTTGGTTATTATCCCGCGCGGCGGCGGTACGGGTTATACCGGCGGCGCAGTACCTTTGGACGCAAACAGCGCAGTCATCAATACCGAAAAACTCGACAAGCATCGCGGCGTCGAATACGTTGAGCTGGCAGGCTTGGATGGCAGACATCCAATTATCAATTGCGGCGCAGGCGTGGTGACCCGACGAGTGGAAGAAACCGCGCATCAGGCAGGTTTGGTGTTCGCCGTCGATCCAACTTCCGCCGATGCGTCTTGCGTGGGCGGTAATGTGGCGATGAACGCAGGCGGTAAAAAAGCCGTGCTGTGGGGTACTGCCTTGGACAACCTCGCCTACTGGAACATGGTTAACCCTCAAGGCGAATGGTTGCGTATCGAACGTGTGCATCACAATTTTGGCAAAATCCACGATGAAGAAACCGCCGTGTTTAACGTACATACGCTGGATTCAGACGGCCGCAATATTGTCAATACCAAACGTTTGGAAATCCCCGGCCACAAATTCCGCAAAGTCGGTTTGGGCAAAGACGTTACCGACAAATTCTTGAGCGGCCTGCCCGGCGTGCAAAAAGAAGGTACGGACGGCATCATCACCAGCGTTGCCTTCGTATTGCATAAAATGCCGAAATACACGCGCACCGTGTGTATGGAGTTTTTCGGCACGGTCGCCACCGCAA
>NZ_JBQCVF010000401.1:0-1241 GCF_051962515.1 Neisseria sp. P0009.S007
GAATTTGCGATTTTGGCGATTTTGGCGGTTGCTGTTTTGGGCATGGGTCTGTATCCGCAAGCGTTTATCGAAGTGGTACATCAAGCGGCAAACGATTTGATTGCCCATGTGGCACAAAGCAAGATTTGAGGTGTGTAAATGAACTGGTCTGATTTGAATTTAATGCCTGCCATGCCCGAAATCGTGCTGCTTGCGCTATTGGGTGTCGTATTGCTGGCAGACTTGTGGATTTGCGATAAAAACCGCTATCTGACCCATCTGATGAGTTTGGGAACGGTCATCATCGTGGCCGTTACCCAATTGGCAGTATGGGAACAGGGCAGTGTCGATGCCTTTCACGGTATGTATATTGCAGACGGCATGTCCCGTTTGGCAAAACTGGTGCTGTATGCGCTGACTTTCGGTCTGTTTATTTACAGTAAACCGTACAACCAAGACCGCCAAATTTTTAAAGGCGAGTTTTACACCCTGTCGCTGTTTGCCCTGTTGGGCATGAGCGTCATGGTCAGCGCGGCACATTTCCTGACTGCGTATATCGGTTTGGAATTGTTGTCTTTGTCGCTGTACGCCATGATTGCCCTGCGCCGCGATTCCGGCCGCTCTGCCGAGGCCGCGCTGAAGTACTTCGTATTGGGCGCATTGGCCTCCGGTTTGCTGCTCTATGGTATTTCCATGGTTTACGGCGCCACCGGTTCCCTCGATTTTGCTTCCGTCTTGGCTTCTGCTTTCAATGAGCAGGCCAATGAATGGTTGTTGAAATTGGGTATGGTGTTTATTGTAGTTGCCATTGCATTTAAATTGGGTGCGGTTCCATTCCATATGTGGGTACCCGATGTGTACGATGGCGCGCCGACATCCGTTGCCGCCTTTGTGGGTACGGCTCCGAAAATTGCCGCCGTTGTCTTTGCGTTCCGTATTCTTGTGACCGGCATGGGTACAGTACATTCAGACTGGGCGCCGATGTTGGCCATCCTTGCCGTTGCTTCTTTGGTGGTCGGTAACCTTGCCGCCATCATGCAAACCAATATCAAACGTATGCTCGCCTACTCCACCGTATCGCACATGGGCTTTATCCTGTTGGCGTTTATGGCAGGCGCAGTCGGCTTTACCGCAGGCCTGTATTACGCCATTACCTATGCTTTGATGGCGGCTGTCAGCTTCGGCGTTTTGATGGTATTGTCCACCAAAGACATTGAATGTGAAAACATCAAAGACCTCGCAGGCCTTAACCAACGCCATGC
>NZ_JBQCVF010000402.1:0-1239 GCF_051962515.1 Neisseria sp. P0009.S007
AGATTCCTGATTCCGCTTTGAATCAGCATATTTTCAGACGGCCTTGTCAATCCGCAAGGCCGTCTGAAAATCAATCACAACCATGAAAATACTAGGAAAACTCCTACTGACCCTTGCCAGTCTCGCGTATCCGCTCCTATGGTATTACGGCAGGGAAAACGGCTCATTTTTCTGGCTTGCAGCGGCTATGTGTGTGTTATGGCTGATACGCGCCGCCATGCCGCAAACCACAGCCCAACGCATTACAGCGATTATCCTTGCTGCTTTTTTTGCGGCGGTACTGGTTTTCAGACGGCCTGACTCGATGTATTGGTATCCCGTTGCCGTCAACGCGCTGATGCTTGCCGTTTTCGGCGGCAGCCTGTTTGCCAAACAAACCGTCATTGAACGTCTCGCCCGACTGCAACATCCCGACCTTTCCCCCGAAGGCGTGCGCCACACTCGGCGCGTTACGCAAATCTGGTGCGCCTTCTTCATTTTCAACGGCGCAACCGCCGCCATTTTGGCTGGCTTGCAATATTACGACTGGTGGGCGGCTTATACGGGCATCGTGTCTTATGTGTTAATGGGAATCTTATTTGCCGGAGAGTGGCTTTATCGGAAATTGGTTTTGAAGGTTTAATCCATTAAAAATATTTTATCAATTAGACGAATAACCATAATGAAAAAAATCATCCTACTTACCCTGATTTCCTTCACATTTACCGCATGTTCTTCGACATCTAAAACGCCTTTATCCCCAGAAGAAAAGGCAGAAGCCGAATACAAGAAAAATTATACGGAAGTTGCCAGCCACACCATCAAAACGCGCTCGGGAAACCTGACCGTCATTGACCGAATACACAATCGTTATTCTGACGATACTACAACCAGCAGCATGAATTTGATGATTATTCGGAAATCCAATACGGTAAAAGCAAGAGCTGCACAAACAGCCGTATTTACAGCAACTTTTGCATTACTTATTCTTGCCCGCAACAGCAATCATATTGGATATGAAGGTCCTGACCTGCTGGACAAACACAGTTTAAGCGGGAAGCCTATTAAACCGAATTTTGCGAATCCCGTTTTTGAACAATTCTCCCCAAAAGTTCGCGATTGGGCGGCAAAATGGTCATTTAAAGGCAATAGTGCCAATAAAAAACTATTTGTCCAACCGGGTCGTTTCTATTTGGTTTATGAAAAATTCAATAAACGAGACCGATTCTTTCTGAACAATGAAGTCAGCCTTTTTTTAGA
>NZ_JBQCVF010000403.1:0-1239 GCF_051962515.1 Neisseria sp. P0009.S007
AGATTCCTGATTCCGCTTTGAATCAGCATATTTTCAGACGGCCTTGTCAATCCGCAAGGCCGTCTGAAAATCAATCATAACCATGAAAATATTAGGAAAACTCCTACTGACCCTCGCCAGCCTCGCCTATCCGCTTCTATGGTATTACGGCAGGGAAAACGGCGCATTTTTCTGGCTTGCAGCGGTCATGTGTGTATTATGGCTGATACGCGCTGCCATGCCGCAAACCACAGCCCAACGTATTACAGCGATTATCCTCACCGCCTTTTTTGCCGCTGTACTGATTTTCAGACGACCCGATTCGATGTACTGGTATCCCGTCGCCGTCAATGCACTGATGCTTGCCGCTTTCGGCGGCAGCCTGTTTGCCAAACAAACGGTTATCGAACGCCTCGCCCGACTGCAACATCCCGACCTGCCGCCCGAAGGCGTGCTGCACACCCGTCGTGTTACGAAAATCTGGTGCGCGTTCTTTATCTTCAACGGCGCAACCGCCGCCATTTTGGCAGGCTTGCAATATT
Source organism: Neisseria sp. P0009.S007 (assembly GCF_051962515.1). Taxonomy (NCBI): domain Bacteria; kingdom Pseudomonadati; phylum Pseudomonadota; class Betaproteobacteria; order Neisseriales; family Neisseriaceae; genus Neisseria; species Neisseria sp. P0009.S007. The sequence goes on from NZ_JBQCVF010000403.1 coordinate 522, forward strand.
ACGATTGGTGGGCGGCTTATACAGGCATTGTGTCGTATGTGTTAATGGGAATCTTATTTGCCGGAGAGTGGATTTATCGGAAATTGGTTTTGAAGGTGTAAACCATTAAAAATATTTCATCAATTAGACGAATAACCATAATGAAAAAAATCATCTTACTTACCCTGATTTTCTTCACATTTACCGCATGTTCTTCGACGTCTAAAACGCCTTTATCCCCTGAAGAAAAGGCAGAAGCCGAATACAAGAAAAATTATACGGAAGTTGCCAGCCACACCATCAAAACACGCTCGGGAAACCTGACCGTCATTGACCGAATACACAATAGTTATTCTGACGATACTACAACCAGCAGCATGAATTTGATGATTATCCGGAAATCCAGTACGGTAAAAGCAAGGGCTGCACAAACAGCCGTATTTACAGCAACTTTTGCATTACTGATTCTTGCCCGTAACAGCAATCATATTGAATATGAAGGCCCTGACCTGCTGGACAAACACAATTTAAGCGGGAAGCCCATTAAACCGAATTTTGCGAATCCTGCTTTTGAACAATTCTCCCCAAAAGTTCGCGATTGGGCGGCAAAACGATCATTTAAAGGCAATAGTGCCAATAAAAAACTATTTGTCCAACCGGGCCGTTTCTATTTGGTTTATGAAAAATTCAATAAACGAGACCGATTCTTTCTGAACAATGAAGTCAGCCTTTTTTTAGA
>NZ_JBQCVF010000404.1:0-1238 GCF_051962515.1 Neisseria sp. P0009.S007
TTAGTCTGCCGAGCATTACCTTCTTCCGCTTTACGCAGTTTCAAATTTTCCGCTTCAATCCGCAGCCGCACCAGCTTGGCCTCTAAAAGCAGCAGCTCACGCGCTTCTTCATACTCCTGTTGTTTCATCGTCCGTATCCTTGTCTATCTCACCGCGCAAATACGCAATGTTCGATCGAATATCCAGCAAGGTTTCAGCCACACGACTGCCCTGCTCCCGATAATTTGCCGATACTGTTTAAAATGATACAGTATAATCAACAGCTTCATAAAAAATACCTAAAAATATCCTCAAAGCCAACAGATTTGACAATGCTATCTCAATATTATCTTTTTTCAGAAAAACATAAGGCTTAAACAAAAGAAGATGTAACTGTCCTAAAAAGTTAAAAATTTGAGAGTCTTTTTCCAATAAGAAATAACAACTCGAGATCTTCTGCTACCATAATACTCAAAGGAGGGAACCAGAATGAATAATGCTAAATTAGTGATTCCAAATTGTAATGAGTTTATGTCTATTTATGGGTTTGATTGCGAAATAGACGATGTTATTCAGACCGTTAAGTTTGTTAACGGTGATGAACAAGTTACTTTGAGCTTTGATCTGACAGTAAATTCTGTCCGACTCTTGTTTTACAGAAAAGATTATATTGTCATTGATCTTTATCTAGAAGATCTGTCGGAGCTATATGTGGATGAAAATGGTAATTACCTATCATTTAAATTTTCTAACAGCCTTCATATCCTGATAAAACTCTATCCCCAAATTAATATTACTGGAACTACCCTGCTATAGATAACCAGAACAAATCTTTCTTTACTGATTATTTGAGGACAACCCCTTATCATTAGAGAGCAAGTGCCTAATCAAGGTTTCAAGAGTATCTTAAAAGCTACGAGAATATTTTTATGTCTATCTATGACGGCATTTGCAATAAAATTGACATATTCTAATATTCTTAGAAAACTCTATGCACCTGTTGCTTCATCGTCCGCATCCTTGTCTATCTCACCGCGCAAATACGCAATATCCGATCGAATATCCTGCAAGGTTTCAGCCACACGACTGCCCTGCTCCCGATAGTCCGCCGATACCTTACGGAACAATACGGCAATAATCAGCAGGCTCACAAAGAAAATGCCGAAAAATACCCACAAAGCGGCCACATCCGACAGCACGCGGTTCAAGCCGAACAGCAAACCGACCAAGCCCACCATCAACAGCGCGCCGGACAACAC
>NZ_JBQCVF010000405.1:0-1237 GCF_051962515.1 Neisseria sp. P0009.S007
CCCGCCCGGGCTTTTGCCGTGTTGTTCGGCATAAGCTTTGTCAGTTTCGTTAGGATAGGAAACGCCGAGGTTTTTATGGTAGCCGCTATTGGGATTACGCTCATTGATGCGGTATTTTCCTTCGGGCGTTTTGTCGTCGCCTTCAAACTGTTTATGCCCGACCGGTTGCTTGCCCAACGAAATGGGATAGATTTTCAGTAATTTTCCTTGCGAGTACGCCGACATGGTGCGTTTGCTTTTATGCACAACCAATCTGTCGATAACTGCATCTTCAGGCAACGGCGTTTCACTCGGCGTGGCAATAGTGGTCGTAGTACGAATCGGCGCAGCAAACCAGAACACCGAAGCGGCGACAGCCAAAAGTACGACTGCCGCCAAACCGATTTTCAACCCGACTCTCATCCTTCAGACGGCCTTACAAAGCTTTGAATGCTTCGATAAACACTTCCGAACGGTGCGCATAGCCTTTAAACATATCAAAGCTTGCACAAGCCGGGCTGAGCAACACGATATCGCCCGCTTCGGCTTGGGCATATGCCGTCTGAACCGCTTCTTCCAAAGTGGCGCAGTCGGTCATATTCAAACCGCAGCCGTCCAAATCGCGGCGGATTTGCGGCGCATCGACGCCGATCAGGAACACGCCTTTTGCCTTGCCGGCAAGCGCGTCGCGCAGGGGCGTGAAGTCCTGCCCTTTGCCCATTCCACCTAAAATGACGAAGAGCGGATTTTGCAAACCGGCAATCGCAGCGGCGGTTGCACCAACATTCGTGCCTTTGCTGTCGTCGATAAACACCACGCCGTTTTTCTCACCGATTTTTTCCACGCGGTGCGGCAGGCCTTGGAAGGTTTTGACGTGTTCGAGCAACTCGTCTCGTGGCAAGCCAATGGCCTCACACAAAGCAACGACAGCCATGACGTTGGCAGCGTTGTGCAAGCCTTGCAGCGGAATGTCTTGCGTAGCAATCAAATCTTCATTACCTTGTTTCAGGCGGCCTGTCTCGCGCTCCAACCAAAAATCGGCTTTATGTTCCAACGAAAACCATTTCACATCGCGCCCGGCACGCTTCATCGCGCGGCAGAACGCATCGTCCGCATTCAAAACCTGCACGCCATCGCCACGGAAAATCTTGGCTTTGGTATGCGCGTAGTCGAGCAAGTCATCGTAGCGGTCGAGATGGTCTTCGGAAATGTTCAGCACCGTCGCCGCAGTCGGGCGCAGGCTTTCGGTGTTTTCCAG
>NZ_JBQCVF010000406.1:0-1234 GCF_051962515.1 Neisseria sp. P0009.S007
GTGGCCGATGATGAAGACGACAGCCGCTATCAGACCGTGTACGCCAAGTACCAAGGCGCAGTGGCCGCACCGACGGCGGGTTTGCACTTTACCGATGAGTTATTGGGCCGTCTGAAAGCCAAAGGCGTAGAAACCGCAGAAGTAACCCTGCACGTCGGTGCCGGCACATTCCAACCCGTGCGCGTCGATAAAATTGAAGAACACAAAATGCACAGCGAGTGGTTTGACGTACCGGCCGAGACTGTTGCCGCCGTTGAGGCCGCCAAAGCGCGCGGCAATAAAGTGTGGGCAGTGGGCACAACCTCCATGCGCGCCTTGGAATCCGCCGCACGCGAAACAGGCCGTCTGAAAGCCGGTCGCGGCGATACCGATATTTTCATTACGCCGGGCTACCGCTTCAATGTTGCCGACCGCTTGATTACCAACTTCCACTTGCCCAAATCAACCTTGCTGATGCTCGTCAGCGCGTTTTCGGGCATGGAGCATATCCGCAGCGTTTACCACCATGCGGTGGCACAGGAATACCGCTTTTTCAGCTATGGCGATGCGATGATTTTGGGGAAGGCGGAATAAATCGGAATCGGATTGGAGCGTTTCAAATGGGGTATTTGGGTTGTCCCGAATCTGAATCAGTTGGAATGCTCTATTAAAATATGCAGCTGAAGTAAGTTATCTAAGGGTCAAATTAATGGATGAGAAAAAAATAGATTTTTTGCTGTATAGCGTACCGGAAAATGTGGACTATACGACGATTCCAGAAGAGCTTGACTTGGAGGATGTGCCGCAAGAGAGGATAGATGGATTAATCGAATTGCTATCCAATGAAAATGAGGTATTACAATTTGATTCAGCACGCCTGCTTGCTCATTGGGGTATTGATGAAGGCTTTGATACTTTGGTTTTGATGTTTGAGAAAGGGGAGACAGAGGGAATGATTGATCATCGTTTACATGGTTATGATGATACAGATCGGCATATCTTGTCTGCTTTTATCAGTTACTGGGCATCTAAAGCAGATCAGAGTCAGCAAAAAGGTGATGATGCACGTCAGAAAATCTTTCCTCCTGTGGTTAGAATTATTCGTAAAGCATCATCGGCAGATTTTTCTATCAGTGAGTTGTTTTGGCTGGTCACGAAAATGCAGTTTATAGAGTATGTGCCGCTCGTTAAAGAATATCTACAGCATATTATTGACTATCCAAGTAAACGGCAGCCCAATTATGCATCAATCGAA
>NZ_JBQCVF010000407.1:0-1232 GCF_051962515.1 Neisseria sp. P0009.S007
TTGAACAACCGATTGACTTTGTTCCGATGAACATTGAGGCCGTCTGAAAAGGCGGCATAGCTGTCGAAACCCATGCTTTCGGCTAGCAGTTGTTGTTGTTCGGGCGAAGTGGGCAGGGTTTGAGTTTGCCGGTCGTCCCAGTATTGTAGGCGGTGTTCGACATCGCGCAGGAAGCGGTAGGCAGCAAGCAGGGTTTCGACGTTTTCAGACGGCATGATGCCCAGCTCGGCAAGTTTCTTCAGCGTTTCTTGCGTGCCTTTCAGTTGCAGCGCGCGCATTTGGCCGCCGCGTATCATTTGGAAAATCTGGGCGATAAATTCAACTTCGCGGATGCCGCCTGCGCCGAGTTTGATGTTGTCCGCCATGCCTTTTTTGCTGACTTCGCTGCGGATTTGGCGGTGCAGGTTGCGTATTGCTTCATATGCGCTGTAATCCAGATATTTGCGGAACACAAAGGGGCGCACCAACGCTTTGATGTCGTTCGGATACGGCGTAACTACGCGGCCTTTGCACCACGCATAACGCTCCCATTCTCGTCCCTGCGTAATTAAATATTGCTCCAGTGCGGTTTCGCTCAAGACCAGCGCGCCCGAATCGCCGTCCGGCCGCAGCCGCATATCGACGCGGAACACCTGCCCGTCGGCGGTAATGTCGTTCAGCAACGCAATCAGTTTCTGCCCAACTTTGGTGAAAAACTCCTGATTGCCGCGTTCGCGCCTGCCGTCGGTATCGCCCGATTCGGGATAGACGAAAATCAAATCGATGTCGGAAGATACGTTCAACTCATAGCCGCCCGCCTTGCCCATCGCCACCACGCTCAAATACTGCGGCGATTTCGTATAACGCCCGATCGGCGTACCATACATATCCTGATAATAGGCGTAAGAAAAGTCTAACGCAGTATTCACGGCAAAATCGGCAAACAGCGTAATCGTGCGGGTCACTTCGTTCAAATCGCTGATGCGGTTTATATCGCGCACGATAATCTGCGACACCACATAACGGCGTAACTCGCGCAACTGCCGCGCCAATTCTTCCTCATTTTCTTCCGCGCGGATTTTGCCCCAATCCGCAAAAGCTTGAAAATCAGCTTCGGTCAAAACCTTGTCCAGCATGGGCAGGAAAATTTCGGGCTTGAGTTTGCCGGAATCAAGATTGCGGGCGAGAAAAAGGGAATAACGGCGGGCAGTATCGAGGCGGTTCATAATCTTTGCCTGAATAAACAGAAAAGA
>NZ_JBQCVF010000408.1:0-1230 GCF_051962515.1 Neisseria sp. P0009.S007
AACGTATTTCAGTTCTGCTGGGATGTTGCTCATGGTTTGATACTCCATTGATAGGGGGTTATTTTCAGACGGCATCTGCACAGCTTAGCGTGCGCAGATACCTCGTGAGATTAATTCTTCCAAGCGTCCGTAATAGACGGCAATCATATTGTTTTTATCTTGTTCCAATTTTTGCTTTTGGGCGGAAGGAAGTTTAGGGGATGCTGAATAATCCAAATATGCTTCGTTTATCTTGCGCTTGTTACTTGCCATTACGCCACTTGCGCGGAATACAACGATTCCTTGTTTGGACCTCATATTGTCTGCAACGGTAACCTTCAGACCCTTGCTGCGGTAATCTGCACAAATGCCTGTAACAGCCGATACTTTATCCACTTCAACTGTTCCTGCATAACGGCTGAACGCAAACAGGGTAAATGATTTCGCTTGCGACAACGATTTCAGGTCGGAAGCACGGCTTCTACCCTTATTATCTTGCACGGCAATACTCAAATCATCATTCATGCGGATAATATCAAGAGCATATTCTCCGTCTATCATCACCTCGCCGGCAATCTTTCCATTGCTGCCGACAGTTTTCATAAATGTTGCAGTACGGGATTTTCCTTCTGTATCGAAAAACATCAATCCGCGCTCGCCGGCAGACGAAGCGCAAGCCGATAACATCAATAACAACAATAAACTGCCAAAGGTTGCTTTCATAGGAAACAACAATTCCTTAAAACCTACTTTCAGACGTCCCTTAACAAATAAAGGCCGTCTGAACCGATATTAATCAAACTGTTTCTGTCCGTTGCGTACAAACGGCAGCTTCAGTACGCGTACGTCCACTTCCTTGCCGCGCATCAGCACTTTGGCGGTATCGCCGTCAAAGTCTTTCGGTACGCGTGCGATGGCGATGGATTGTTTCAGGCTGGGCGAGAATACGCCGCTGGTGGTTTCGCCTTTGCCTTTATCGGTCAACACTTCCATATGCGCGCGCAGGATGCCGCCTTTTTCGAGCAACAGGCCGACCTGTTTCACGGCAACGCCTTTTTCTTTCAATGCCAACAAGGCAGCTTTGCCGACGAAATCTCGGTTTTCGTCTTTCAAGTCAACGGTCCAACCCATGCCTGCTTCGAGCGGGCTGGTATTGTCGTCCATATCGTTGCCATAGAGGTTCATACCGGCTTCCATGCGCAGGGTGTCGCGTGCGCCGAGGCCGCAAGGCTGTACGCCTGCTGCTTGCAG
>NZ_JBQCVF010000409.1:0-1225 GCF_051962515.1 Neisseria sp. P0009.S007
CGCGGAGTTTGGAGCGTTGTTGCCATGATTTGATGGCAATATAGATGCTGTTTTTAAGGTAGCTGCGCTGTAGGTGGCAGATTTGTTTAGTGGTGTCGCGATCGTAGATGGCGAGGCTGATTTCGAGGTTGAGGAAGAAGCTGCGCATGTCCATATTGACCGTGCCGAAGAGGGAGTAGTCTTCGTCTATGGTCAAGGTTTTGGCATGTAAAAGCCCACCTTCAAACATGGCGATTTTGACGCCGGCTTCCAGTAGCATAGGGTAGTAGGCGCGTGAGGCGTAGCGTACCATTAGTGAATCGACTTTGGCAGGCAGTATCAGGGTTACTTTGACGCCGCGTTTGGCGGCGACGGTTAACGCCATGAGAAGCGGCTCGTCGGGGACAAAGTAGGGGGTGGTAATTGTGATTTGTTTGGTGGCGGCATAGATGGCGCTAATGATGGTTTCGTAGATGACGAAACTGCTTTGCTCGGGGGCGGAGGGAATGATTTGGGCAACAATATTGCCTTGCTGCATTTTTTCAGGAAGGATTTGGGGCAGCAGGCTTTGGGCTTGATTGAGGTATGTTTGTACGTTTTGGAGGTTTTCATCGGTTTCGACGGCAAGGTCTGCGAAGAAGACGGCAGACAGTTCCAAAACCATAGGCCCTGTACAGCGCATCATGACATCTACCCATTCTCCGACGCCGGAGTTTTGTTTGAAATAGCGGGGGTCGACAAGGTTGAAGCTGCCTGTGTAACCGATTTTGCTGTCGATAACGAGGATTTTGCGGTGGTTGCGCAGATCGGTGCGCGTGAATAGTGTACGCCAGATGCCGACAGGTAATGAGGTATGTACTTCAACGCCTGCTTGGCGCAGTATCTCTACCCAGTCACTTTCAAAAAAGCTCCTGCTGCCGACGGCATCGGCCAGAATGGCACAGTCAACGCCCCGATCTGCGGCGGCAAGAATTTCATTTAAAATTTCTTCGATGCGACCTTTGGGCTCGATAATGTAAAAGGCCAGCAGGCAGGAATGGGTTGCGGCGCGTATGTCCGTAAGCATGCTGTCGATGATGGCATCTGTGGTAGAGAGCAGGCTCATGGCGTTGCCTTTGGTTGCACCCAGCCCCGTTCCTTTTTCGGCAACTTTACTGATGCCGTGGTATCGTGATTTGACTTGGTCGGCAATGTCGAGATAGATATCGGCTAGATGGGTGGCGGCAAAGTTGCGGTAGAAGCGGTT
>NZ_JBQCVF010000410.1:0-1223 GCF_051962515.1 Neisseria sp. P0009.S007
GGCGCACCACAGCTTGGGCAATCGGTTTTAAAAAAAGGCGTTTTTTCCATATAACGTCAATATTTCAGTTTAATCAGCACAAGGTTTAAGGCCGTCTGAAAACGGATTAAATATGCTTTCAGACGGCCTGACAGATTTTATTGTTCAACCGATGATTGTATATCGTCCAGTATACCTTCGCCACGTTGCACAACCGTCCAAACAGCCCTTTCAGCCGTCAACTCTCTACACAAGATTTCCTTCACTTTTTCCAATTTCATACCGCCGCAGATAAATGCGTCTATAGCGGCGAAGCGGTGTTCAGGCCAAGTATGGATACTGATATGGGACTCGGCGAGCAGTAAAACGCCGGTTACGCCGCCAGTTCCGCCGAATGTGTGGAAATGTTCGGTCAATATGGTGGCTTCTGCAGCCTGTGCGGCAGCTACCAAAGCGGTTTTCAGACGGACTTCATCTTTTAAGATGGCTTCGTCGCAACCGTATAAGTCCAATAGGCCATGATTACCGGGCATGTGGGTCATTTATGGCCTCCAGAATAACCACTGCCGCCGTAATAGCCTCCGGAGTGCATACGCGAGCCGTCAGAATCGGAAGAGCCGTAGCTGATAATCATGGAGATGACGATGATAATGGTGCTGAAAATGATGTAAGTGATTCTCGACATGTTAATCCTCGTCCTCGTCTTTTTTGCCCATGGTCCACAACAACCAGCATCCTACAAAGATGACGGTAAGTGCAGCAGAGCTGTCGCCGGTCAGAAGCGCAGGGAGATTGACGACAACCAAGATGGCAGTCATTATGATTCTTAATGATTTATCAATACCGTCTGCCGCCATGTTTGCAGTGTAATGCGGAGCTTGGCTGGTCAGATTAAACGCGTCCGCAATCTCCCGATAAGCAATTGGGGCACTTCTAGTCCATGCCATTTCGTGACTGTTTAATTCGGAACCAATCTTACGGCTTTGTCCGTCTCGGTAATCGCTGTAATAGTTCAAATCACCGTTTCGGACACGCCAATAAAACGCTCCGCTGGCAATCCTGACCCGTCCGCCATAGTCATAAAGTTTGCCATAGCCTTGCGGTTGGCGGTTGCGGTCGAGGCGCGGCCAATCATTCAAGGTTTCGGAAATATTCCAACCTTCATCGGCTTCAACCAGCCATAAGAAACCCTGAGTTGGGTTGTAAAGCAGATACTCTGTCCACTGCCCTTCTGGTGCCAATGT
>NZ_JBQCVF010000411.1:0-1218 GCF_051962515.1 Neisseria sp. P0009.S007
GGTATATGAGCCTCAAGATATTTTTAGGCTGTTAGATCAATAAACTGATAACAAGCCTTACACAGAGATTTTAATGGAGCCAGTATGGTAACCAAGTTCCAACAAGAAACCCTAAAATCACGTTTTTCACAAGCCAAAGTCCTTGTTGTCGGCGATGTGATGCTCGACCGCTATTGGTTTGGCGATGTGTCCCGCATTTCTCCTGAAGCTCCTGTACCGGTGGCGAAAATCGCCCGTATCGACCAGCGGGCAGGTGGAGCAGCAAACGTTGCCCGCAATATCGCCTCATTAGGCGGTAAAGTAGGGCTGTTGTCCGTGACCGGCGATGATGAAGCTGCAGATGCGTTGGACGCATTGATGATGCAAGACGGCGTTTCTTCCTATCTGATGCGCGATAAGCAAATTGCGACTACTGTCAAATTACGCGTTGTTGCCCGCAACCAGCAGCTTATCCGACTTGACTTTGAAGAATTGCCTCATCGTGAGGTATTGGAACAAATCAAACATCAATATCGAGAAGTGTTGCCTGAATACGATGCCATTATTTTTTCAGACTACGGCAAGGGCGGTTTGTCGCATATTTCCGATATGATCGACTGGGCGAAACAGGCCGGTAAACCCGTTTTAATCGACCCGAAAGGCGATGATTACGAAAAATATGCCGGCGCTACGCTGATTACGCCTAACCGTGCAGAATTGAAAGAAGTGGTGGGCAGCTGGAAAAACGAAAACGATTTGACCGAAAAAGCCCAAAACCTGCGCCGTCATCTTAACTTGACCGCGATTTTGCTGACCCGCAGCGAAGAGGGTATGACCCTGTTCAATGAGGGCGAGCCGATTTATCAGCCTACACGGGCTCAAGAAGTCTATGATGTATCCGGTGCGGGCGATACCGTTATTGCCGGAGTGGGCTTAGGGTTGGCCGCTGGTTATGCCATGCCCGAAGCCATGCACCTTGCTAATACTGCGGCAGGTGTTGTTGTGGCGAAACTTGGTACGGCGGTTTGCTCGTTTGCCGAATTGACTAAGGCATTGGAAGAGCAATAATTGCGGTTTCAGACGGCCTTAAAACCTAAAGGCCGTCTAAAAATACAGTTGGCAAATAATCCAGACAGACAAGTTTTTATTTTCAGATGGCATAATTTCTTCAAGGCCGTCTGAAAAATCAAAATAAAGGAAATTCATTATGACCATTATCGTAACAGGCGCGGCCGGCTT
>NZ_JBQCVF010000412.1:0-1217 GCF_051962515.1 Neisseria sp. P0009.S007
CGCCGCGACTTGGCGGAAGACTTCCTCTCGCTTTCAGACGACAGCCCGATACGCTTTATCGAAGCCGCCCCCGAAAACTGGCTGAAAATGGGCGGCAGGGCGCGCAAACAGTTTGACCGCGTGGCAGAGCGGCTGCCGCTGGCGTTGCACGGATTATCCATGTCGCTGGGCGGACAGGCCCCGCTGGATACTGCCTTGATAGACGGAATCAAAGAAATGATGCGCCGCTACGATTGCACGTTTTTCTCCGACCATTTGAGCTACTGCCATGATGGCGGTCATCTCTACGACCTGTTGCCGCTGCCCTTCACTGAAGAGATGGTGCGGCATACCGCGCGGCGTATCCGCGAAGTGCAAGACCGGTTGGGCTGCCGTATTGCCGTGGAAAACACCTCCTACTATCTGCATTCTCCGCTTGCCGAGATGAACGAGGTTGAGTTCCTCAACGCCGTTGCCCGTGAAGCCGACTGCGGTATTCATTTGGATGTGAACAATATTTATGTCAACGCCGTCAACCACGGCCTGTTGTCGCCTGAAGCCTTTTTAGAAAATGTGGACGCAGAGCGCGTGTGCTATATCCATATTGCCGGACATGACGTGGAAACGCCCGAATTGTTGATTGATACCCACGGCGCCGCAGTATTGCCGACTGTTTGGGATTTGCTCGAACTCGCCTATGCCAAACTGCCGACGATTCCGCCCACCCTGCTGGAACGCGATTTCAATTTCCCGCCTTTTGCCGAACTCGAAGCTGAAGTCGCCAAAATCGCCGACTATCAAACGCGTGCCGGAAAGGAATACCGCCGTGCAGCCTGAAACCTCTGCCCAATACCAACACCGCTTTGCCCAAGCCATACGCGAAGGCAAAGCCGCAGACGGATTGCCGCAAGAGCGCCTGAACGTCTATATCCGCCTGATACGCAACAATATTCACAGCTTTATCGACCGCTGTTATACCGAAACGCTGCAATACTTTGACAGCGAAGAATGGGGCCGTCTGAAAGAAGGTTTCGTCCGCGACGCGCGCGCACAAACGCCCTATTTTCAAGAAATCCCCGGCGAGTTCCTCCGATATTGCCAAAGCCTGCCGCTTTCAGACGACCTCTTGGCATTGATGGACTTTGAACACACCCAGCTGCTTGCCGAAACCGCTCAAACCGACAGCCAAACAACCCATGCCGATTCAGACGATTTGGCCAACACCCTTTCTCCCGCCG
>NZ_JBQCVF010000413.1:0-1215 GCF_051962515.1 Neisseria sp. P0009.S007
ACTTGACCATCGCGTACCACGCCGCGGCCTTCGCGGCATTCGCGCAGAATCGCAGCGGCAACAACGTCGCGCGGTTGTAATTCGTCAACGAAACGTTCGCCCAAACCGTTGACCAGCTTGGTGCCTGCAGAGCGCACTGCTTCGGAAATCAGCGCGCCTGCCAAGTGTGGCGGATGGGCAACGCCGGTCGGGTGGTATTGGAAAGAATCGACATCGCGCAGTTTGGCGCCGATACGGTAGGCCATGACCAGGCCGTCTGCAGTCGCTCCATAGTGGTTGGAAGTGGCGAAACCTTGCAAATGCAGGCGTCCGCTGCCGCCGGTTGCCAATACCACGGCTTTAGCGTGAACCAACACCAAAGAACGTTTTTCCAAATCGTACAAAATCGCGCCGACGCAGCGGCCGTGTTCGTCAGACAATAATTCGATGGCGGGGTGGCGGTTAAGCTGTGTGATGTTTTCGTCGAGCTCGACTGCCTCGCGCAGTACGCGCATCATTTCGAGGCCGGTAAAGTCGCGGTAGCTCAGAATGCGCGGCACGGTCGTACCGCCTGCACGCTTGCGGCTCAACATGCCGTTGCTGTCCGTGCCTTTGGCAAGATCGAAAGTCATGCCCAAGCCGATCAGCCAGCGGATGGCGGACGGCGCATCGGTAACCATTTGCGCCACCAATTCTTTTTTGCCTGCGTTGTGGCCGCCTTTGATGGTATCGTCAAAGTGTTGTTGCAGGCTGTCTTCCGCGCCGATCGCAGCTTGAATGCCGCCTTCGGCCATCACGGTATTACTGTCGCCGATACGCAGTTTGTTCGCCATGATGACGCGTGCTCCGGCTTCAGTGGCAGACAATGCCGCTGCCGCGCCCGCTCCGCCGCCACCAATTACCAATACGTCGGTGTTCAAGTGTTCTGCACCCGACAAATTATAGTCGTCAATCAGAGGCTGACTGATTAAGAGTTTGGCCAAATCAGGATGGCAGTAATCGCCTTGGTTTGGACCGATAGGCAGTTTCACACGGGCATTTGCCTGATAGTCAGGGTGAAATTGGCTCAGTAATTCGTTTTTTTCAGGTAAATCGCCGCGTAATTCCAATGAGGACGCACGCAGGTTGGCAAGGGCGGTTTCGTAGTCTATGCCTTGGGTTTTGTTAACCATTACACTGACTCCTCTTCAAATTCGACTTTCATTTTGCCGCTGTCGATTTCGCGTAGGCGGCGCA
>NZ_JBQCVF010000414.1:0-1214 GCF_051962515.1 Neisseria sp. P0009.S007
AGTTTGGGCAACGGCTATATGGGCATGCGCGGCAACTTTGAAGAAACCTACTCCGCCGACAGCCACTTGGGCACCTACATCGCCGGCGTGTGGTTCCCCGACAAAACCCGCGTCGGCTGGTGGAAAAACGGCTATCCTAAATATTTCGGCAAAGCCATCAATGCGCTCAATTTCAGCAAAGTTAAAATCTTTGTTGATGGACAAGAGGTGGACTTGGCGAAAGACGACGTTGCCGACTTCTCCGTCGAACTCGATATGCAGCACGGCGTATTGCGCCGCTCGTTCACCGTATTCGGCGTGCGTTTCGATGTGTGCAAATTCCTGTCGGTCGCGCAAAAAGAGCTGGCTCTCATCCGCTGGGAAGCCGTATCCGTCGACGGCAAAACCCACCAAGTCCGCATCGATTCCATCATCGACGCCGACGTGAAAAACGAAGATTCCAACTACGAAGAAAAATTCTGGCAGGTATTGGACAAAGGCGTTTCAGACGGCCGCTCCTACATTGCTACCCAAACCGTCGCCAACCCTTTCGGCGTGGAACAATTCATCGTCAACGCCGAGCAAACCTTCGCCGGCAGCTTTAAAGCCCTCGGCGGCAGCCAAACCGATTGGCAGGTCTCTAATTCTTTCGAGACCGAAGTCGGCAGCACACCCGAAACCTTTGAAAAACGCGTGATTGTTACCACCAGCCGTGATTATCAAGGCTTGGAAGCAGTAAAAGCCGCAGGCCGCGACTTGTCGGAAAAAATCGCAGGCGTTGCGTTTGAAACCTTGCTGGACGCGCACAAAGCAGGCTGGCTGCATCGTTGGGAAATCGCCGACGTAGTCATCGAAGGCAGCGACGAAGCGCAGCAAGGCATCCGTTTCAACCTGTTCCAACTATTCTCCACCTACTACGGCGAAGACGCGCGCCTGAATATCGGCCCGAAAGGCTTTACCGGCGAAAAATACGGCGGCGCGACCTATTGGGATACCGAAGCCTATGCCGTACCGCTCTACCTCGCACTGGCGGAACCCGAAGTTACCCGCAACCTGCTGCAATACCGCCGCAACCAACTGCCGCAGGCGCAGCACAACGCGCGCGAACAGGGCTTGGCGGGCGCACTCTATCCGATGGTAACGTTTACGGGTATCGAATGCCACAACGAATGGGAAATCACCTTCGAGGAAATCCACCGCAACGGCGCGATTCCTTACGCCATCTACAACTACAC
>NZ_JBQCVF010000415.1:0-1209 GCF_051962515.1 Neisseria sp. P0009.S007
TGGCGGTCATTGAAAAAGTTGCACCGCGCATTACGCCGATGATTACCGATGTTTCCCGTGTTTTGAACGAGAAAAACCGCAAAGGCGAAAGCCTGTTGTTTGAAGGCGCGCAAGGTACGTTGCTGGACATCGACTACGGTACTTATCCGTTTGTCACTTCCTCCAACTGCTTGGCTGGTGCCGCTTCTGCCGGTGCAGGCGTAGGTCCGCAAATGCTGGATTATGTTTTGGGTATCGTTAAAGCCTATACTACCCGCGTAGGTTCCGGTCCATTCCCGACTGAATTGTTTGACGAAGTGGGCGCAGGTTTGGCTGAACGCGGCCATGAATTCGGCTCCGTAACCGGTCGTGCGCGTCGTTGTGGCTGGTTTGATGCGGCTGCTCTGAAACGCTCTATTCAAGTTAACGGCATTTCCGGCATGTGCATCACCAAGCTGGATGTGATGGACGGTATTGAAAACATCAATATCTGCGTAGGTTATGAATTGCCTGATGGCAGCAAAACCGACATTCTGCCTTGCGGCTCTGATGCGGTAGAAACCTGCAAACCGATTTACGAAACCATGCCGGGTTGGAGCGAGTCGACTTTCGGCGTGAAAGAGTACGATAAGCTGCCTGAAAACGCTAAAGCTTACCTGAAACGTATTGAAGAAGTGTGCGGTGCGCCTGTGGCCATTGTTTCAACCGGTCCTGACCGTGAAGAAACCATCGTTTTGCATCATCCGTTTGCTTAATTGAAGAAGTGAATAAAGGCTGTCTGAATGTTTCAGACGGCCTTTATATATGCAATGCAATAAAAAATCAGCCCTGAAAGACGTCTGTCTTCAGGGCTGAATTTTGTATTTTACGCCGTTTTGAAGTACAAATGTTTGGAAAGTGAGATGTAGTACCAAGTAACAATTATTCTCATTGACGTAAATCAAGAAAAGGCTAGTCTGTAATTTTATTTCAAGAAAATCCCTGTAAATAAATGGGTATTAGTGCTATCCTTTCAGAAAATTTACAGTCTATATTTTCAATAAAATTAGGAGCTTGATATGTCAAATGATGTTCAGCAACGTCCTGCCGCTTGGGAAGGTTTTGTCGGTGGTAACTGGGAAACCAACGTAGATGTCCGCGATTTTATTCAAAAAAACTACACGCCATATGAAGGTGATGCCTCTTTCTTGGCACCAGCAACCGAAGCCACAACCAAGCTGTGGGCGGAAG
>NZ_JBQCVF010000416.1:0-1206 GCF_051962515.1 Neisseria sp. P0009.S007
TATTAATGCCTGACAGATTAAAGGCCGTCTGAAACAATTTGTTCAGACGGCCTTTTCCACATCCTATAATTAAACTTGCAGCCTACCTTAAAAATCATTACATTGCCCACACTCAAGCAACAAAAACGTCATCATGAACGCCCACCGCACCCTCATCATCTCCGTTTTTATCGTCGCCAGCTGCGGCCTCGCTTATGAGCTCATCATCGCCGCGCTCGCAAGCTATCTTTTGGGCGACAGTATTTTGCAGTTTTCCTCCGTCATCGGGCTTTATCTGTTTTCAATGGGTATCGGTGCCCACCTGACCCAATACATCAAAGATAAAGACGTATTGCACCGCTTTATCGAAATTGAACTTCTGGTCGGCATCATCGGCGGTATTTCCGCGCTGGCATTATTTGTAGCCTTCGGTTTATCCGCCGCCCCGTTCCGCACCCTGCTCTACACTTTTGTACTGATTGTCGGCATGGTTGTCGGCATGGAAATTCCTTTGGTCATGCGCGTGTTAAACCAAAAAGGGGCGGAATTTAAAGAACTCGTTTCCAAAGTATTGACCTTCGACTACTTGGGCGCACTTGCCGTCTCGTTATTATTTCCGCTTCTACTCGCCCCCAAACTCGGCATGGCGCGTTCCGCCTTGTTGTTTGGCATCTTCAACGCCGCCGTCGCCTATCTGACCGCGCGCGTCTTCAAAGCCGAACTACCCCGTTACCGCGCCATCCGCCTGCGTGCGCTGATTGTTTTGTCCATCCTCGCCATCACCTTCGCCTACGCCGACCGTATTTCCTTTAAAGCCGAACAAAGCTATTTCGGCGATCCCGTTGTCTATCAAAGCCACTCGCCCTACCAACGGCTCGTCGTAACCCGCTGGAAAGACGACACCCGCCTCTACATCAACGGCAACCTGCAATTCTCCTCACGCGACGAAGCCCGTTACCATGAAGCACTCGTTCTGCCTGCCATGCAGATGGTTCCCAACGCCGAACGCGTCCTGATTCTCGGTGGCGGCGACGGATTGGCGGCACGCGAAGTCTTAAAATATCCGCAGGTCAAAAATGTTACTTTGGTCGATCTCGACCCCGACATGACCGCCACCTTTAAAACCTCAGCCACCTTAAGCGCACTCAATCAAGGCTCGCTGTCCCATCCCAAAATGCACGTCGTCAACGACGATGCCGCCAAATGGCTGGAAGGGTCGTCTGAAAA
>NZ_JBQCVF010000417.1:0-1200 GCF_051962515.1 Neisseria sp. P0009.S007
CACCCCAATCCCCTGCAAGGCGGCACCAACACCAACAAAGTCATCCAAACCGCCGCCAAAGCCCTCAGCCAACTCGGTTTCCATTGCTACCTGCCCAATTTGCGCGGCGTAGGCAATAGCGAAGGCGAACACGACTACGGCCGCGGCGAAATACAAGACTGTATTGCCGTTATCGACTACGCCCGCGCGCAACATCCTGACGCACCGCAATTCGTCCTAGCCGGTTTCTCATTCGGCGGCTACGTTTCCACCTTTGCTGCCCAAGAACGCATGCCTGATTTGCTGTTGCTGATGGGCGCCGCCGTCCATCACTACACCGATCGCCCAGAACCATCCAACGTTCCCGACGTCGCCAAAACATTGATGATTCATGGCGCGGAAGACGAAGTCGTCGAAATCAACAAAGCCCTGACATGGGCAGAACCACAAGACCTGCCTGTTGTGACCATTGCCGGTTCGTCCCACTTCTTCCACGGCAAACTCATCGTTTTGCGCGATACGATTACACGGTTTGCACCGGCTTTATTAGGTTAAAATCTGGCTACAAAATAAAACAGGGCCGTCTGAAAGCTTTTTCAGACGGCCCTGTTTGTATGAAAACCTTATTATCAAATATCAGGCTCAAGTATTCAGAAATCTATCAAGGATTTTCTACTTAACATATCAATTCTGGGTCAACCAATACTGCAAACCAATCAAAGTCTTACCATCTTTGATCTCATCGTTTGCCAATGCATTGCGCACCTCGTCCTTGCTCATCAGGACGGTTTCTGTAATTTCATCCTCATCATTGCTCAACTCGCTGCCCAAACGCACGCCTTGCGCTTGGTAGAGATACATTTTTTCATCGCAAAAACCGACTGCGGTATAAAAGGAGTACAACAGTTTGACGCTGTCGGCGACATATGGCGTTTCTTCCGCCAACTCACGCAAAGCGCATTCGGCAGGATCTTCGTCCGCAATATCCAATTTACCCGCCGGCAATTCCAACGTCGCCTGATCGGCGGCATAACGCCATTGGCGCACCAAAACAACTTTACCATCTTCCGTTTCCGCCAATACACACGCAGCACCCGGATGACGGATCACAACTCGTTGGCTTTCGTTGCCGTTGGGCAGGCGAACCCGATCGCGGCTGATGGTAACAAAAGAACCTTCGTAGATTGGCTCACTGCTTAATTTAGTTTCTTTCAAATCCAT
>NZ_JBQCVF010000418.1:0-1199 GCF_051962515.1 Neisseria sp. P0009.S007
CCACTACCCAGACTAATATGTTTTTAATGGTATTCCCCACTGAACAGGCTCCATGGTTACAAAATAAATAAAATCAAGGGAAAGAATTTTAAAGCACCCACCCTACATTGTCAGCGTTTATTTTTACCTAATAGGTAAATCTCACTGGAACGATTGCGGGAAGCATCCGGCTTTCGGGTTTGTACACTGGCAAAAATTTCACGCATAGCCGCCGTATACTCTTGATAACCCGCGCCTTGAAACACCTTCACTAAAAAACTGCCTCCGGTTTTCAAATGTTGGAAGGCAAAATCCAAAGCCAGTTCACACAAATAAAAACTGCGTGCCTGGTCGGTTACGGCATTGCCTGACATATTGGGTGCCATATCACAGATTACAAGGTCTAACGGACGATTATCCAATAAAGCTTCAAACTGCTCCAAAACGGCATCTTCCCTAAAGTCGCCCTGAATAAACGACACACCTTCAATAGCTTCCATCGGCAAAATATCCAAAGCAAACACTGCTCCTGTTTTACCGACCAGCTTGGCCGCCACCTGTGACCAACTTCCCGGCGCGCTGCCCAAATCCGCCAAAACCGTACCTGGCTTGATTAATTTGTCTTTTTGATTGATTTCCAATAATTTATAAGCCGCCCTGGCACGATATCCGTCCTTTTGTGCCATATGGACATAATGATCGTTGACGTGCTCATGCAGCCATGCTTTTGAAGATTTTGAGCGTACAGCCATCTTGATTTGAAATGCTTAAGTTAAAATCAGCATTGTACGTTATTTCCCCCGTAAATGTTCTAAATCGCGTACAATATAGCCATTATTCTTTTTAATTGGATACTTATTAATATGAGCGACAACAAATTAAGCACCAAAGAAATTTTGGCCTTGAAAGCCCAAGCACACCACCTCCACCCTGTCGTTATGGTTGGCCAACAAGGCTTGACCGACTCGGTTATCAAAGAAACCGATGCAGCATTGACAGCGCACGAATTGATTAAAGTCCGTGTTTTTGGCGATGATCGTGCTGAACGTATTGAAATTTGTGATGCCCTGTGTGAAACACTGGGTGCCCAACTGGTGCAACATATTGGTAAATTACTTGTTTTGTGGCGCAAAAAACCGGACAACGAATAATTTAAACTGAATAAACAGCAGAAGTATTTTCTCAACCCACTTTATCATATCCTTCTGTTGTATTTATGC
>NZ_JBQCVF010000419.1:0-1192 GCF_051962515.1 Neisseria sp. P0009.S007
GGTTTATCATCAGGTTTTTTATCCGGCTTTCCATCGGGATTACCGTCAGGTTTTCCATCAGGATTACCGTCAGGTTTAGATTTAGGTGCTTCTGGGCTACCCGGATCAAGATCAGGACGCTGCGTTGTTTCAACTTTTGCAGTTAAGTTGCCATTTGAATCTTGACCGAAAGTAATGGTAATTTGAACCGGTTTGCCGTTTTCGGGAGTAATAGGGCCAATGGTTACAACTGTACCGGCAGGGACTAATACTTTTTCTTTATAACCTGGTCTGTCTGAGCCTTCGATAAATGGGGTAGGATTACGGTCAATTGATGGGGTAGCGATTTGAAGGAATTTTTCTTCATCAAGAAATTCTCTATGCAGCCCTTTTTGTGGAGCATAAAAAAATCTTGTACCAGTACTGATCTGACAAGAAACACCTTCAGACCAAAAACAAAATTGAAAATGCGCGTTTGGATATCTTTTTTCTTTTATTTTTGGGAAAACATTTTTGAAATCTTTTTCAGCCTGCATAATAAGAAGTTGCTGAGCTTCCTGAGCACTTTTACCGCCTAAAGACAAAGCACGAACAACAGATGAGTCAACTCCTATACAGGATTGGATAACAGGGTCATCTTGACATAATGCATCCGCGTAAGCTTTTAAAAATTCTTTAGAACTTTCATCATACTTATAACCTTCAGATTCAAGATCAGATTTAACAGCTTGATAAGCTTCGTAAGCAAAATAAGCAGCTGTACCCCAACCGCTTAAACGAGAACCTAAAGCTGCGCCACTTTTTACAAGTTTAAATGCGCCTGAAAGAACGGCTTTTCGGGATACTTGGGCTTCAACAGTTGCACTTACAGTTTGTTTTGACAAATAGCCTTCATATCTAGCCTTCATTGCCTCGGTTTGGAATTTTCTATACGAATTATCAGATACAGAACGCGCCCACGGTTTTTTATCCCAATGTTCAGTATGTTGTTTTGTATAAGTAATATTCTTTGAATTATTAACTTGAATTTCGCCAGCAATAGCAAAGCTAGAAGTAAATAAAACTAATAACGGAATGATAAATTTATTCATTTTTAACTTTTATTTTCTCTATTTTCTTATTCTCTATGGATTCATTTAAATCAGACATAAACTTAACCATATCAGGATCTTTAGGGCTTGGTTTTTTTGGAGTTGTATTCATTAAATAAAAG
>NZ_JBQCVF010000420.1:0-1188 GCF_051962515.1 Neisseria sp. P0009.S007
TTTGATGTCGGCGGTGCTGGAAGAGGCGGCTTTTTCTGCTTTCCAGATTTCGTCCAAATCGGCGTATTCTTTTTGCAAGCCGTCGATTTCTTCGTCTATCAATTCCAGACGTTTCTTGCTGGCATCATCGCTTTCTTTGGCAACGTGCATTTTTTCCATTTTGAGCTGGATAATGCGGCGGTCGAGTTTATCCATCTGCTCGGGTTTGCTGTCCAACTCCATTTTGATACGGCTGGCTGCTTCGTCGATCAAATCAATCGCTTTATCAGGCAAGAAGCGGTCGGTAATGTAACGATCGCTCAACTCCGCTGCGGCAACGATAGCAGGGTCGGTAATATCGATACCGTGGTGGATTTCATAACGCTCTTGCAAACCGCGCAAAATAGCGATGGTATCTTCCACGCTGGGCTCGCCGACCAATACTTTTTGGAAGCGGCGTTCGAGTGCCGCATCTTTCTCGATGTACTGACGGTATTCGTCCAAAGTAGTCGCGCCGATGCAGTGCAGTTCGCCGCGCGCCAAAGCCGGTTTCAACATATTGCCCGCATCCATTGCGCCGTCGGTTTTGCCCGCACCGACCAAAGTATGGATTTCGTCGATGAAAATCAGGGTGTTGCCGTCGTCTTTCGCCAAATCGTTCAACACGCCTTTCAAGCGTTCTTCAAATTCGCCACGGTATTTTGCGCCGGCAATCAATGCCGCCAAATCCAAAACCAGCAGGCGTTTGTTGCGCAGGGATTCGGGCACTTCGCCATTAACAATACGTTGCGCCAAGCCTTCAACAATAGCGGTTTTACCCACACCAGGCTCACCAATCAGCACAGGGTTGTTTTTGGTGCGGCGTTGCAATACCTGAATCGCACGGCGGATTTCATCGTCGCGACCGATAACAGGGTCGAGCTTACCGTCACGGGCGCGTTGAGTCAGGTCGAGCGTATATTTTTTCAGAGCATCGCGTTGGTCTTCAGCATTAGCATCGTTCACGTTTTGTCCTCCTCGTACCGCGTCAATTGCGGCATTGATGTTTTGTTCGGTTGCACCGGCTTCTTTCAAAATTTTGCCGGTAGCATCATTCTGCTGCACCAAGGCAAGCAGGAAAAGTTCGCTGGCAATATAGGCATCGCCGCGTTTGGTTGCAGCCTTGTCCATCAAGTTCAATACAGCTTGCAGCTCACGGCTGGGCATAAT
>NZ_JBQCVF010000421.1:0-1188 GCF_051962515.1 Neisseria sp. P0009.S007
ATTATGCCCAGCCGTGAGCTGCAAGCTGTATTGAACTTGATGGACAAGGCTGCAACCAAACGCGGCGATGCCTATATCGCCAGCGAACTTTTCTTGCTGGCTTTGGTTCAGCAGAATGATGCGACCGGTAAAATTTTGAAAGAGGCCGGTGCGACCGAACAAAATATCAATGCCGCGATCGATGCGGTACGAGGAGGACAAAACGTGAACGATGCGAATGCCGAAGACCAACGCGATGCTTTGAAAAAATACACACTCGACCTGACTCAACGCGCCCGTGACGGTAAGCTCGACCCTGTTATCGGTCGTGATGATGAAATTCGTCGTGCGATTCAAGTATTGCAACGCCGTACTAAAAACAACCCTGTGCTGATTGGTGAGCCGGGTGTGGGTAAAACCGCTATTGTTGAAGGCTTGGCGCAACGTATTGTCAACGGCGAAGTACCTGAATCCCTGCGTAACAAACGCCTTTTGGTTCTGGACTTGGCGGCTTTGATTGCCGGCGCGAAATACCGCGGCGAATTTGAAGAACGCTTGAAAGGCGTTTTGAACGACTTGGCTAAAGATGATGGCAACACTTTGATTTTCATCGATGAAATCCATACTTTGGTTGGTGCAGGCAAAACCGACGGCGCAATGGATGCGGGTAATATGTTGAAACCGGCTTTGGCACGCGGCGAACTGCACTGCATCGGCGCGACCACCTTGGACGAATACCGCCAGTACATCGAAAAAGACGCAGCACTCGAACGCCGCTTCCAAAAAGTATTGGTTGGAGAGCCAAGTGTAGAAGACACCATCGCCATTTTACGCGGTTTGCAGGAGCGTTATGAAATTCACCACGGCATCGACATCACCGACCCCGCCATCGTTGCTGCCGCAGAATTGAGCGATCGCTACCTTACCGACCGCTTCCTGCCCGACAAAGCGATTGATTTGATTGACGAAGCCGCCAGTCGTATCAAAATGGAGCTGGACAGCAAACCCGAGCAGATGGATAAACTCGACCGCCGCATCATTCAGCTCAAAATGGAAAAAATGCACGTTGCCAAAGAGAGCGACGATGCCAGCAAAAAACGTTTGGAACTGATAGATGAGGAAATCGACGGCCTGCAAAAAGAATACGCCGATTTGGACGAAATCTGGAAAGCAGAAAAAGCCGCCTCTTCCAGCACCGCCGACATCAAA
>NZ_JBQCVF010000422.1:0-1183 GCF_051962515.1 Neisseria sp. P0009.S007
GCATCAACCAGCGGCTTGGGTTCCGCAGGCTATAAACCGGTTTTAAAAAATATGACGCGCCGCTGGTTGATGCAGCATCCTGATGTGTTGGCTTATGTTGAGCCTCGACAAGGCAATGATGGCGCAGTCAGGATCTTGTTGAAACGCCAACGCCGAGACGATGATTGGAAACAGTAAAATAAAAAAGCAGTGTCGATAAAATGACACTGCTTTTTTATGTTTGTCAGATTAAGAAGATTTCTTTTTGGAAACCGATTCGCAACCTTTGCCATTGGTCATTGTAGTTTTGGAATCTTTGGCAGAGTCAATATCAGTGCATTTGTAAGCATTGCCTAAACTATCCATCCAAACGGAAAGGGTATAGCCTGTTTTGATGGGAATGGCTTTCAAACGATAGGCTCGGCTTGTACTGGTATCAATCATTTCGGCAGAGTATTTATATTTGTCTGCCAAATCTTTATGGCCTTTGTATGAGGAAATAAAGTTATCCAACTGAGTTTTAATCTCATCAGTTTTCCACTTTGGATTTTTAACCATCTGGTTTTTAAAAGCAGAATTGATGGCGACTAACTCGGCATGCGCTTGTGATTGGTAGCCGCGTTCAATGTAGCGGTTGTAAGACGGAATGGCAATGACACTCAGGATGGCTAAGATGGCGACGGCAATAATCATCTCAACCAGCGTAAAGCCTAGTTGTTTGGTAGAGGTTTTATTCATTATATTATTCGCTGGCAACGTAAGATTGAAGAACGACTTGGGTATTGGCATTCTTACCCCATGCTTTGGCAGTAACGCGGTAGGTAATTCGACCCTCAGTAGATTTGCCTAAATATTCGATGATGTAGCGTGGATTATTTACGATGCCGCTTTTTTTATCTAAAGGATATTCCGTACCATTGGTGTCAATACACAGGTTTTTGTCGCATTTGCGCTTCCAAGCATCTACGGTTGGGTTGCCTTCTTCAGTAAAATCGCCATTGGATTTGACGTTTGGCGTGGAACATAAACCTTTTTCACATTTTGCGGTAAAAGTAGTTTTTTTACCTTCAATATCAAAAATTTGATTTTCACCTTCACGCAGTGCCGCTTCGGCGAGGGTGGTTGCCAGTTTGCGGTCGGCATCATTGGTGCTGATACGCTGTTCAGTCTTGTAGGACTGGGTAGCTGTGACCACGAGCAGGGC
>NZ_JBQCVF010000423.1:0-1181 GCF_051962515.1 Neisseria sp. P0009.S007
TTAGACTACGTTTTGCAAGGCGATGCCGAATTGCAGGCTTTTCAGACGGCCTTGGCCCAAGCAGAAGCGCAAAACGACGGCATGAAGCAAGCCGAATATCACGCCAAACTTGAAGAAATCGATGCCTATACCGCTCCGGCTCGCGCCGCCAAACTGCTTAACGGCTTAGGTTTCGCACAAGAAGAACATACCCACCCCGTCAAATCCTTCTCCGGCGGCTGGCGTATGCGCCTCAACCTTGCCCAAGCGCTGATTTGCCGTGCCGATTTGCTGCTTTTGGACGAACCAACCAACCACTTGGATTTAGAAACCGTGTTGTGGCTGGAAAACCATCTCGCTTCCCTGCCCTGTACGCAAATCATCATCTCCCATGACCGCGACTTCTTGAATGCCACCACAACGCACACCATCGAACTGTCGCAACAAAAACTGACCCAATACGGCGGCAATTACGATTTCTACCAAGCGGAACGCGCCCAACGTCTGGCGCAACAACAAGCCGCCTACGTGAAACAGCAGGCGCAAATCAAACATCTGCAATCCTTTATCGACCGTTTCAAAGCTAAAGCCACAAAAGCCGTACAAGCTCAAAGCCGCATGAAGGCATTAGCCAAACTCGAGCGCATCGCCCCTGCGCATTTGGATAGTGAGTTTTCCTTTGAGTTTGCCAATCCGACCCACCTGCCCAATCCATTGTTGAAACTCGACCATGCCGACTTGGGTTATGGCGATAATACCGTTTTGCACGATATCACCCTGTCTCTGGAAAGCGGCGCACGTTACGGCCTGTTGGGTGTTAACGGCAGCGGTAAATCTACATTTATCAAAGCATTGGCAGGAAAAATCGATTTACTTTCCGGCAATATCGTCCGCTCCGAAAAGCTCAATATCGGCTATTTTGCCCAACATCAACTGGATACTTTACGCGCCGACCAAAGTCCGGTTTGGCATATCCAGCAGCTTTCACCTGAAGTCCGCGAACAGGAAATCCGCAACTTTTTAGGCGGTTTCAACTTTGTCGGCGATATGGCGGTTCAAAAGACCGAGCCCTTTTCCGGTGGGGAAAAAGCGCGGCTCGCCCTTGCCATGATTATCTGGCAAAAACCTAATCTGCTGCTGCTTGACGAACCGACCAACCACCTAGACTTGGATATGCGCCACGCCCTGACACTTGCCCTGCA
>NZ_JBQCVF010000424.1:0-1181 GCF_051962515.1 Neisseria sp. P0009.S007
TGCAGGGCAAGTGTCAGGGCGTGGCGCATATCCAAGTCTAGGTGGTTGGTCGGTTCGTCAAGCAGCAGCAGATTAGGCTTTTGCCAGATAATCATGGCAAGGGCAAGCCGCGCTTTTTCTCCGCCGGAGAACGGCTCGGTCTTTTGAACCGCCATATCGCCGACAAAGTTGAAACCACCTAAAAAGTTGCGGATTTCCTGTTCGCGGACTTCGGGCGAAAGCTGCTGGATATGCCAAACCGGACTTTGGTCGGCGCGTAAGGTATCCAGTTGGTGCTGGGCAAAATAGCCGATATTGAGCTTTTCAGAGCGGACGATGCTGCCGGAAAGTAAATCGATTTTTCCTGCCAAGGCTTTGATAAATGTGGATTTACCGCTACCGTTAACGCCCAACAGGCCGTAGCGTGCGCCGCTTTCCAAAGACAGGGTAATGTCGTGCAAAACGGTATTGTCGCCATAACCTAAGTCGGCATGGTCGAGTTTCAATAATGGATTGGGCAGGTGGGTCGGATTGGCAAACTCAAAGGAAAACTCGCTATCCAAATGCGCAGGAGCGATGCGTTCGAGCTTGGCTAATGCCTTCATGCGGCTCTGAGCTTGTACGGCCTTTGTGGCTTTGGCTTTGAAACGGTCGATAAAGGATTGCAGATGTTTGATTTGTGCCTGCTGTTTGACGTAAGCGGCTTGTTGTTGCGCCAGACGTTGGGCGCGTTCGGCTTGATAGAAATCGTAATTGCCGCCGTATTGGGTCAGTTTTTGTTGCGACAGCTCGATGGTTTGCGTTGTAGTGGCATTCAAGAAGTCGCGGTCATGGGATATGATGATTTGCGTACAGGGCAGGGAGGCGAGATGGTTTTCCAGCCACAACACGGTTTCTAAATCCAAGTGGTTGGTCGGTTCATCCAAGAGCAGCAAATCGGCACGACAAATCAAAGCTTGGGCAAGGTTGAGGCGCATACGCCAGCCGCCGGAAAAAGATTTGACGGGATGGGTATGTTCTTCTTGTGCAAAACCCAAGCCGCTCAACAATTTCGCCGCGCGTGCCGGAGCGGTATAGGCATCGATTTCTTCGAGTTTGGCGTGATATTCGGCCTGCTTCATGCCATCGTTTTGCGCTTCTGCTTGGGCCAAGGCCGTCTGAAAAGCCTGCAATTCGGCATCGCCTTGCAAAACGTAGTCTAA
>NZ_JBQCVF010000425.1:0-1180 GCF_051962515.1 Neisseria sp. P0009.S007
CAAGCCTGGCGTCAACTCGGGCAAAGCCTGGAAGCGTAGTCACTTCTTTATTTCTTGAGTCGTAGCCGTAGCGTTTGCCTGTACCGGTTATGCCGATTTCGCCGTAGAGGTTTTCGGTCGGGGTATAACGGAAAAACAGGTTGCCGGTAACGTTGCTGGTGTTATTCAAATGGATGCCCACTCGGTCAGGATTTTCTTTGTCTTCAACGACTTTCGCCTGCATCACGCCCAACGAACCGCGCAGATAGAGTTTTTTGGGGATGATTTGCCCGATGGCGGACAATTCCACGCCACGCGAACGGTGTTTCCCGCCGACTGCCCAAGTGTAGGGATCATTTTGCGCGTCGGGGCGGTAGCGGATATTGAAGCGTTCGATTTGGTAGGCGGACAATGTAGTGCTGAGGCGGTCGTCCAGCCAACTGCTTTTAACGCCAGTTTCGTATTGGCGGGTGTACTCGGGGTCGGCGTTGAACACGGCGGCAGACGACGTGTCGATACTCAAATAGCCGCCGCGTCCGCCATAAGGCGCGAAGCCTTTGTTATACGAGGCGTAAAGAGTGTGGACTGGGTTGATGTTCCACACTGCGCCGATGTTGGGGCTGAACGAGTGGCCGCTGTACTGGCGGCTGCTGTCGGTGAGTTTGTTTTCGGAATTAAAGGTGTATTTGTCGTAACGGCCGCCGAGGACGAATTTCAAATCGGGCGTGGCAGAGAAGATGTTTTGCACGAAGATGCCGTAGGAATCGGCCTTGTGTCGGTTTTGAGTGAGAACGGGCTGCAATCTACCCGAAGCCGGCCAGCTCGCGCGATCGTAGGGGTTGATGGAGGCGGAAAAGGTGCGGCTGAAACCCAAGGTCGGGTTGCGGTGTTCGCGGCTGTAATCCATGCCTACGGTCAGGTGGTTTTCAAAACGGCCGATGGTGTAGTCGCCGTTTAGCGTGAAATTGGACGACAGGGTTTTGTTGTCGGTCTGCTGCCAGGCGTAGTTGCGTTTGATTCGGCTGCCGTTTTCGCTGCCTGCATAAAAATGGTCGAAATCCTGCGCCGCCGTGCGGTGGGCAAGCTGCCATTGGGCGCGCCATTTGTCGTTGAAGGCGTATTCAAGGTCGGAACGCCAAACTTGCAGCTTGTCTTTGACAAAATCGTTCGGGTGGGCAAAACCCATGCGGTAAGGCAGTCC
>NZ_JBQCVF010000426.1:0-1169 GCF_051962515.1 Neisseria sp. P0009.S007
TGAAATCCCTGCCGAGCAAGTCGAAATTATCTTGCAACACTTGGGTTTGCAGCCTGAGAAAACCGAAGAAGGCTTCCGTGTCACTTCTCCTAGCTTCCGTTTCGATATCGAGATCGAAGCCGATTTGATTGAAGAAATCGGCCGCGTTTACGGTTATGAAAATATTCCCGACGACTATACTTCAGGCCGTCTGAAAATGTTGGCATTGCCTGAAACCAAACGCCCGCGTTTTGCGGTTTATAACGAAATGGCGGCTCGCGGTTACCGCGAAGTGGTCAGCTATGCGTTTGTGGATGAGCAATGGGAGCAAGACTTTGCTGCCAATACCAATCCTATACGCCTGCAAAATCCGTTGGCGGCGCAGTATGCCGTTATGCGTTCTACGCTTATCGGCGGTTTGGTGGAAGTTTTGCAAAACAATTTGAACCGCAAGCAAAACCGAGTACGCGTATTTGAAATTGCCCGTGTGTTCAGCACAGATTCGGCTGATCAATTTGTTCAAAACGAACGTATCGGCGGTTTGTGGTATGGCTCTGTGCTGCCTGAGCAATGGGGTGAGAAAACACGCAACGTAGATTTCTACGATATGAAAGCCGATGTTGAGAGTCTTTTGAAAAACAAGGAAGTATCCTTTGTTAAGACCGAACATCCGGCATTGCATCCTGGACGTGCCGCCAATATTGTTTCAGACGGCAAAGTAGTTGGTTTTGTTGGCGAGTTACATCCGAAATGGCTGCAAAAATATGACTTGCCACAAGCGCCGCTGGTATTTGAAATCGATATGGATGCGGTATTGGGTCGTGAGAAAACCCGTTATCAGTCTGTATCCAAATTCCAACCTGCGCGCCGAGATTTGGCATTTGTAATGCCTGAGGCTGTGACGCATGATGATTTGTTAAATGCCCTGAAAGCGGCAGCAAACAAGCTGGTTCAAGAAATCAGCGTGTTTGACGTTTACCGCGGTACGGGCGTGCCTGAAGGCATGAAGAGCGTTGCCGTCAAAATCATTTTGCAAGATATGAAAAACACGCTGACAGATGAAGTCATCGAGCCTTTGGTTGCGAAAATGATTAAAGCGGCAGCCGAAAAAGATGCACAGCTTCGCGCTTAAAATAAGATAAAAGTTGTCGCCAAAAATCACCAATAATATTTGATTTTTTGGTGAGGAC
>NZ_JBQCVF010000427.1:0-1167 GCF_051962515.1 Neisseria sp. P0009.S007
TAGCCGATAAACAGGTAAACCACTGCCAAACAAGAAGCCGCCAACACACCGGAAATCGTCGTGGTCTTCAGCAAGTCTGCGCGGTTGTCCACGCCCATGGCGCGAACGGCATCGATGACGATAATGGCAAACACCAGCGAAGCCAGCGCGTCCATGGTGCCGTAGCCTTCCAAAATGCCTTTAACCAACGGATGAGTAGCAAAATCGCCTTGCGCCGCCTGCGGCACGCCCATCGGATTAATGGCGGCATAGCCGACCAATATCGCAATTGACAACAACAAAACGGGCGTAAGGATTTTACCGATACGGTCAACCAGCTTACCCGGAGAAATCGACAGCCAATAAGTCATGCCGAAAAACACCAGGCTGAATACGGCCAATGCGATATTTTTCCAAGATTCATCAATGAAAGGAGAAATTGCAGTTTCAAAAGACACTGTCGCCGTACGCGGCATGGCAAACAGAGGGCCGATTGCCAAATAAAGCGCAGTGGCAAAAGTCACGCCGTACCAAGGCGCAACACGGGAAGCCAGTGCCTCCACATCACGCGAGCCGGAATAGCCAACGGCAATCACGCCCAACAATGGCAAACCTGCGCCCGTCAGCAAAAAGCCAAACATGGCCAAAAGCCAGTTATCACCGGCCTGCTGTCCCAAAAAAGCAGGAAAAATCAGGTTCCCCGCCCCAAAAAACAGCGCAAACAGCATTAAGCCCACCGCCCATAAAGAAGCTTTGGTATGACTCGTCGTCGAATTCATTTTAGTTCTCTTTTTTCAAATTTTCGTTATCGGTTTCATCGGCTTCAAGGCCGTCTGAAAGCATTTCGGCTTCGTTTGTTTCCAAACCGTCTTTCAGGCTGATTTCGATTTCGCCATAATTTTCAGGCTGTACGATACGCACCAAGCCTTCTTTAGCCAATTCCAGCAATGCAATAAAATTGACCACCACATATGTCGCGCCCTGCTCCGGCTTAAACAAATCGCTGAACTTGCTGATGCCGCTTTCGTTCAAACGGCGCAAAATCGCCGTCATCTGCGCGCGCACGGAAATGGTTTCCCGCACCACTTCATGACTGCGCGTATGCTTGGCTCGCGACAAAATACCCAACCAAGCCTGCGTCAAATCGGCAACGTACACTTCCGGCAACTTCGCTTCGACCGCAATTTC
>NZ_JBQCVF010000428.1:0-1167 GCF_051962515.1 Neisseria sp. P0009.S007
CTCCGAAACGTCGCGCAGCAAACCGGAGCGGTCTTGGGCGCGGATTTCAACAACGACGGCAAATACTTGTCCTTATTGCAAGGCTGCCCAGCTTGCATTTAACACTTTTTCCGGAGCCTGCTCGGCAAGGTGGCGGAAAGAAGGGCAGGTATTGCGGTGGACGGAAATACCGCGGTCGCGCGTAACAAAGCCCACAATATCGTCAGGAGGTGCCGGTTTGCAGCATTTGGCAAGCGTGGTCATCAGGCCGTCTTCGCCGTCAATCAAAATGCCGTTTTTGCCGCCTTTTTTGATTTTGGACTGCTTGACGATATTGGTTTCATCAATCGGTACAGGAGGCGGTTCATTCAGCGCGCCGCAGGCTTTGTGGATGGCGCGGTTGGAAACGTCGCCCTGACCGATGGCCGTATAGAGTTCGTCGGTTTTTTTGAAGCCGAGTTTTTCTGCCAATGCTTGCAGATTGGGTTTGGGGAAGATTTTTGACAACTGCTTGTCCAATTGGGCGCGGCCTTCTTCACGCACGGTATCCGCATTTTGCTGGCGGATGTAGGCACGGATTTTACTGATGGCGCGGTTGGATTTGACCCAGCCTTCGTAGAGCCAGTTGACGGAAGGATTTCCCTCTTTAGCGGTAATGATTTCAACGCGTTGTCCGTTTTCCAACGGCGTAGACAGCGGTACGATTTGTCCTTCGACTTTTGCGCCGCGACAACGGTCGCCCACGCTGCTGTGCAGGGCATAGGCAAAGTCGATGGGGGTAGCGCCCGTAGGCAGGGAGAGGACTTTGCCGTGCGGGGTCAAAACATAAATCGTGTCGTTGAACAGCTCGGTTTTAAAGGCGGCGGCAAGGTCTTCTTTGCCGCTTTCGGCCATGTTTTCGCGCCAGTCCAAGAGTTGGCGCAACCAAGCGATTTTCTGTTCATAGGCGGAATCACCCTTGCCACCTTCTTTATAACGCCAGTGGGCGGCAACACCGAATTCGTTGAATTGGTGCATGTCGAAGGTGCGGATTTGGACTTCTACACCTTTGTCTTCCGGGCCAACGATAACGGTGTGCAAACTTTTATAGCCGTTGCCTTTCGGGTTAGCGATATAGTCGTCGAACTCGCCCGGAATCGGCTGCCAGAGGCTGTGGACAATGCCCAACGTGGTGTAACACTCGGGAAT
>NZ_JBQCVF010000429.1:0-1166 GCF_051962515.1 Neisseria sp. P0009.S007
CGCGATACCAACCCTAATCAGGATATCTTCGGCGGCTGGATTATGTCGCAAATGGATCTAGGCGGCGGTATTTTGGCAGCAGAAATCGCACAGGGACGAATTGTAACCGTAGCTGTTCAAGAAATGAATTTCATCAGACCGGTAAAAGTCGGCAACGTCGTGTGCTGCTACGGTCATTGTGTCCGCGTAGGCAATACTTCTTTGCAACTGAAAATCGAAGTGTGGGTGAAGACTTTGATGAACGATATGGTAACGGAAGACCGCCAACTGGTCACCGAAGCCGTGTTCACTTACGTCGCCATCGATTCACAAGGCAATCCGCGCCCTATTCCTCGCGAAGGCAATGCAAAGCTGGCTCATTTGTAAGTTTAAAAATCAAAACAAGGCCGTCTGAAACCTCAACGTTCAGACGGCCTTTTTTCATACAGAAGCAAAATGTAATAATATTTCTTTTGAGCTAAAGCAAGGCGAAGTATCTGTTTTTTAGGTTTAATTCAGGCTGATTGATAAGACAAAGACCGTACACCGGCTCCCTATAGCACTGCCCTACCGCGACAGTTTGCGCCACTTTTGAAACGGCGTTTCCTTCTCAACCCACTTTAAGGAACATCATGGCTTCGCGCGATTTATACCCACAGGAAATTTTACAGGTTGTTCTCGACAAAAGCTGCGCCAAAGCACAATCCAGCATCCCCACACTGGCAATCTTGAGCGTTTTGGCCGGTGGATACATCGGCTTCGGATATCTTGCCTATTTAAAAGTAGTCAGCGGCATTCCGCACGAATGGGGCGGAGTTGCGACTTTACTCGGCGCCGCCGTGTTCCCAATCGCTTTGATTTGTATCCTGCTTGGCGGCGGCGAGCTGGTAACCAGCAACATGATGATCATGTCTTTAGGCAGATTGGCCGGACGGATTTCCTCCAAAATGCTGCTACGCAACTGGGTTATCGTTTGCATGGGCAATTTGATAGGCACGCTGGCAATGGCTTTTTTCCTTGGATACTATGTCGGTATGATTGAAGGCAGCGTGGCAGAAAAAACCATTGTCGTGGCGGAAGCAAAAGTTCATATGGATTTCGGCCGCGCTTTTGTATCGGCGGTCGCATGTAACTGGATGGTCTGCATGGGCGCGTGGTTGCACTTTGCCGCTAAAAACACAACCGGA
>NZ_JBQCVF010000430.1:0-1165 GCF_051962515.1 Neisseria sp. P0009.S007
TAAAATCAGGCCGTCTGAAAGAATGCCTACACTGGCTTATTAAGAATTAGGAGATAAAAAATGGACATGAAAAGACGTGATTTCTTAAAAATGACCGCCGCGCTGGCAGCCGCAGGCGTTTCGCCTTCTCTACTTGCTGCCGGTAAAGAGCAATTTACCGTGTACGGCGCACCGGCAATGCCCAGCGTTACCATTGCTGTAGCGGCGTTGCAAGGCAAGCTGGCGAAACAGGCAGATGTATCGCTGAAAATCTGGCGTTCACCCGACCAACTGCGTGCAGGCGTAGCAAGCGGACAATTTAAAGTCATGATGAGCCCGAGCAATGTCGGCGTAAACCTGCGCAACCAAGGGCAAAAAGTCGGCATGGTGAATATTTTGACCAACGGCATCACGCAGCTGATGTGCAAAGGCAGCGCGATTACCTCGCCGCAGGATTTGGTCGGCAAAAAAATCCTTGTGCCGTTTAAAAACGACATGCCCGACATCGTGCTGCAAGCTTTGTTGAAAAAACTGAAAATCGACGCGCACAAAGTCGGCATCACTTACACAGCCACACCGCCCGAAGCAGTCGGACTGTTTTTGAGCAAAGACTACCACGCCGCCATCCTGCCTGAACCGATGGCAACCGCCAGCCTGCTTAAAGGCAAAACCATGGGTGTAAACGTCGTGCGCGGCTTTGATTTAGTGAAAGCATGGGGGCAGGCGTTTGACACCAAACCGCTGATTCCGATGGCGGGCATCATCGCCAACGAAGAATATTTCCACGCACACAAGGCGCAGTTCGACCTCTTCCATCAGGATTTGAAAAACGCGCTCAACTGGATATTGGCCAACCGACAAAGCGCGGCGAAAATTGGCAAAAACTACCTCCCAGCCCCCGAACCCGCCCTAGTCATGGGCTTGGACGGTGCGCGGTTGACGGTAACCAAAGGCAGCGAAGTGAAGAACGAGATTTTGAAGTTTTACGAAATCCTGATGCAGTTCAACCCGAAACTTTTGGGCGGCAAGCTGCCGGATAACGGGTTCTTCTTGGCTTAACGGGAGGGGGGTCGTCTGAAAAAGGGGAAGTTAGTATTGGGGAATCCAATATACCCTTTTCAGACGACCTATCAGATAATAGTTAGAACAGTACACAAAAAGCCGTCATTCCCGCGCAGGCGGGAAT
>NZ_JBQCVF010000431.1:0-1164 GCF_051962515.1 Neisseria sp. P0009.S007
ACAATGGGAATTATAGAATTTTCTTTAAAACAACAAATTCTTTGTCTTTTTTTATCTTAAATTTTCCCAAGACCCACTCGCCGCTCTTGTTAAACTCCCCGCTTTCTCCACAATAGCCTCTTTGCTCAACCTTGGTCGCTTGCAAAATCACTTCATCATCACTTACAAATCGATAAAGACCTTCTGAATGTGGAAAACAATCATTACCGCATTCTGCTGAATAACCGCTGCTAAACCTGCCGTCTTTATCAAACTCAATGTGCTTTCCATAAATGTGATTGTCAGAGCCGGTTGTTTCTACCCGACTGAGATAATATGCGTTTTGGGGCGCATCCATGGGTAACTCGTCAATATGCCACAATCCCACCAGTACATTTTTTTCTAAAATTTTTCCTTGATTGATTGAAACTGCTTGAGGCTTTGGCTCGGACTCAAGACAACCTGTCAAAGATAATGACAATCCGAATACAACAAGGGCTGAGATAAATTTCTGCATAGAAAACCTTTAGTGAAGAAATCGATTAATGACAGTCAAGGCATTGCCACAATGTATGCCAATTTTGATGAGGCAATACCCTTTCTGCCGTTTTCAGACGGCCTTTTTCACTTCAACAAACGTTTCAACATACCTTCATACACTGCCGACAGCTTAGGAATATCTTCCAAACGTACGTTTTCGTTGATTTGGTGGATGGTCGCGTTGGACGGGCCTAATTCGATGAGTTCTGTGGCAATGGCTTTGATGAAGCGTCCGTCCGAAGTGCCGCCGGTAGTGGACAATTCGGCCTCAACACCACAAATCTCGGCAATGGCTTCGCGTGCCACGTCGGTCAGTTTTCCTGCCTGAGTAAGGAACGGCTGGCCTGAGCAAGACCACTGCAAATCGTATTGCACACCGTGTTTGTCCAAAATGGTATGAACGCGTTGCTTCAGACCTTCTTCGGTGGACTCGGTAGAGAAACGGAAATTGAATTTGACGTTCAGCTCGCCCGGAATCACATTGGTCGCGCCTGTGCCACCGTTGATATTGGAAATTTGGAAACTGGTCGGCGGAAAGTATTCGTTGCCCTCGTCCCAGACTTCTTGTGTCAGCTCCAGCAAGGCCGGGGCAAAAGTATGCACGGGATTGATTGCCAAATGCGGATAGGCAATATGGCCTTGCTT
>NZ_JBQCVF010000432.1:0-1161 GCF_051962515.1 Neisseria sp. P0009.S007
GAAATAGCGCACGTCTTTGTGCCAAACGGGGACGGTTTTTTCAGCCAGCTCGATGCCGTAGAGTTTTTTGATTTGGGCAAACAGGCCTGCCAATACTTTGCTGATAGGGAAGTATTTTTTCACTTCGGTTTCGCTGAAGGCGTATTTGGCTTGACGCAGTTTTTCGGCGGCGTAGCTCAAATCCCAAGATTGCGGATCTTCGATATTCAGGCTCTCGCGTGCAAAGGCTTTGATTTCGGCAAAGTCTTTTTCGGCAAACGGTTTGGCGCGGCGGGCAAGGTCGTGCAGGAAGTTTAAAACCTGTTCGGGCGTGTCGGCCATTTTGGTTGCCAGCGACAGCTCGGCGTAGTTTTTGAAACCGAGCAGTTTGGCGGTTTTCAATGCGTTTTCGAGAGTGCGGTCGATGTTGGCCGTATTGTCGAATTTGCCGTCGTCAGACAATTCGCTGGCGCGGGTAACGTAGGCACGGTAGATTTGTTCGCGCAGTTCGCGGTTGTCGGCGTATTGGATGACGGCGAGGTAGTGCGGAATTTGCAGGCCGATTTTGTAGCCTGTTTTACCTTCGCTTTGCGCGGCGGCGGCAAACATGGCGAGGGAGTCTTCGGGAATGCCGGCAAGCGGCGCGGCATCGTCAAAGTGAATGCCGAAAGCGTCGGTTGCGTCTTGGATGTTTTGTGCGAATTTGGCACCCAGTTGCGCGCCTTCGGTTTGCAGTTGCGCCAGTTCTGCCTGCTGTTCGGGCGGCAATTCGGCACCGCTGAGGACGAAATCGCGCAAGTCGTGGTTGAGCTTGGTTTGCTGCGCCGGGGAGAGGGTGTCGAATTCGGCAGAGTTTTTGATGATTTTAAAGCGGTTGTACAACTCGATGTCTTGACCGATTTCGGTGAAGAAGATGGTGATTTCTGGCATCAATTCGTTGTATACGGCACGCAATTCGGGCGTGTCGACTACGGAGTTGAGATGGGAAACCACGCTCCAAATGCGGCCGACGCGTTCGGTAATGTCGGTCAGTTTTTCGACGGTGTTGGCCCAGTCGGTGTGCGTTTGCGCTTTGATGGCGGCGATTTGTTCGCGCGCTTCGGCAATGGCGGTTTGCAGGGCGGGTTTGATGTCTTCGGTTTTGATTTGGTCGAAACGGGGTTCTTCGCCCAAGTGGAGCAG
>NZ_JBQCVF010000433.1:0-1161 GCF_051962515.1 Neisseria sp. P0009.S007
CTGCTCCACTTGGGCGAAGAACCCCGTTTCGACCAAATCAAAACCGAAGACATCAAACCCGCCCTGCAAACCGCCATCGCCGAAGCACGCGAACAAATCGCCACCATCAAAGCACAAACGCACACCGACTGGGCAAACACCGTCGAAAAACTGACTGACATTACCGAACGAGTCGGCCGCATTTGGAGCGTGGTTTCCCATCTCAACTCCGTCGTCGATACGCCCGAGCTGCGTGCCGTATACAACGAATTGATGCCTGAAATCACCATTTTCTTCACCGAAATCGGTCAAGACATCGAGTTGTACAACCGCTTCAAAATCATCAAAAATTCTGCCGAATTCAACACACTCTCCCCGGCGCAGCAAACCAAGCTCAACCACGACTTGCGCGACTTCGTCCTCAGCGGTGCCGAATTGCCGCCTGAACAGCAGGCAGAACTGGCGCAACTGCAAACCGAAGGCGCGCAACTGGGTGCCAAATTCGCACAAAACGTCCAAGACGCGACCGACGCTTTCGGCATTTACTTTGACGATGCCGCGCCGCTTGCCGGCATCCCCGAAGACTCCATCGCCATGTTTGCCGCTGCCGCGCAAAGCGAAGGCAAAACAGGCTACAAAATCGGCCTGCAGATTCCGCACTACCTCGCCGTTATCCAATACGCCGACAACCGCGAACTGCGCGAACAAATCTACCGCGCCTACGTTACCCGTGCCAGCGAATTGGCTGACGAAGGCAAATTCGACAACACGGCCAACGTCGAACAAACGCTTGCAAACGCGCTGAAAACCGCCAAACTGCTCGGCTTCAAAAACTACGCCGAGCTGTCGCTGGCAACCAAAATGGCGGATACGCCCGAGCAGGTTCTGAACTTCCTGCACGACCTTGCCCGCCGCGCCAAACCTTTTGCCGAAAAAGACTTTGCCGAGATCAAGGCCTTTGCGCGCGAAAACCTGAATATCGAAGACCCGCAATCATGGGATTTGAGCTATGCCGCCGAAAAACTGCGCCAAGCCAAATACGCCTTCAGCGAAACCGAAGTGAAAAAATACTTCCCTATCAGCAAAGTATTGGCAGGCCTGTTTACCCAAATCAAAAAACTCTACGGCATCGAGCTGGCTGAAAAAACCGTCCCCGTTTGGCACAAAGACGTGCGCTATTTC
>NZ_JBQCVF010000434.1:0-1160 GCF_051962515.1 Neisseria sp. P0009.S007
AATGTTTTTCCAATAAAGTTGCTGATTTTATTGAGGATACTCATGATAATATGTTGTGAAGTTGTTTTTAAGGGAAACCAAGGATACACGCCTTAACCTTAATTTGCAAAATGGCTTAAAATAAATAAGGCCGTCTGAAGATAAGGATTGATTTTCAGACGGCCTGTGATTTGTATTTGCTATATAGACGGCATTATTCTTTTGATAAAATATTGCGCAGCCATCGGGCGGCAGGTGCGATTTCTCCGGCGAGCATGCCGGTTTCGATTTTGCCGCTGTGTTTGATGACATCGGCCGCCGCACCATGCAGCCATACGCCGGCGCAGGCGGCTTGGAATGCCGGAATGCCTTGTGCCAGCAGACTGCCGATAATGCCGCTTAAGACATCGCCGCTGCCAGCAGTAGCCAAACCGGCATTGCCGCTGGTGTTGGTATAGACCATGCCGTCAGTTGCGGCAACTAATGTATGATGACCTTTCAATACGACGGTCGCGCCATATTTTTGGCTGATTTCGGTTACGGCTTTCTGTCTGTCGGCTTGAACTGATTGGGTATCGGTACCGAGTAAGCGGGCGGCTTCGGCCGGATGAGGTGTCAGAATGATATGTTTGTACGATTTGAGACGTTCGGCCAATTCGGGAGAACGGGCAAGCAGTGTCAGGGCATCGGCAT
This sequence comes from Neisseria sp. P0009.S007, assembly GCF_051962515.1. Taxonomy (NCBI): domain Bacteria; kingdom Pseudomonadati; phylum Pseudomonadota; class Betaproteobacteria; order Neisseriales; family Neisseriaceae; genus Neisseria; species Neisseria sp. P0009.S007. The sequence goes on from NZ_JBQCVF010000434.1 coordinate 673, forward strand.
CGAGCAATAAAGGCCGGTCATGGTGTGTCGACAGAATTTTGGGCAGCAGCTGCTCTGATAATCCGTCCAAACCAAAGCCGCAGCCGATTACCCGAGCGCTGACATCGTTGCGCTCCATCAGCTGGGTCGCAGTGGCGAGCATAATTTCAGGGCGTTCGGGAATGATGGCAAAAGGCAGCGCAGCTTGGTTGAAACCCGCCCAAACCTTGCCGCACCCCTGATACATGGCGGCTGTGGCTGCTAAAACCACCGCACCGCTCATTCCCGTTGCGCCTCCGATAATGGCAAGCGTGCCGTATGTGCCTTTGTGTGATTCTTGGGCGCGGGGGTGGAATACGTCGGGAAATGCTAAGGCCGTCTGAAAAGCTTGAAGCGATTCGGGAAGCGTGTAGATGGGCTGCATGGCGTAACCTTCCAAGATAAGAAATTTAATTTTAAATCAGAAAGTAAAAGGTAATGAAGCAAAAAATAAAAGTTTGGGACGCACC
>NZ_JBQCVF010000435.1:0-1158 GCF_051962515.1 Neisseria sp. P0009.S007
GACATAACCAAGTTATCAACGCTGTCGTGCGTTGTCGTGGTTTGCTCTTTCAAGCGTTTGGCGAAAGTCAGCTCTTGGGTTTCACTCATGATGTTTCCTTTGAATTAAGAGACTAATGGTTTCAGACGGCCTTTATGGTTAAAAATACCGTCTAATTTGAAAAGAATCGTTTTAAAAACAAAGAAGATAATTTTTAACCTGCTTCAGATTCGTTAACCGCGTACCTTCCACAGATCTACAAGGCTCATCGTGTTTTTAAATATTGAGAATATATCTTATTTTTAATATAATAACAATAAACCAAACTAAGACCTATTAATAAAATTTAACGGCTCATAGCAATAACCTTCTAAACCTTTTCAAACTTTTCAGACTGCCCAAACCTTACTAAGCAGCCGCCATTCAATCAAATATCGACCTAAATTTGAGCTATCCTTCTGTTTTCCTTTATAATGCGACACTCTTTGCTCCTTCTTTGTCCCCTGCCGAACCATGAAACGGATTCCTGCCTACCATCGCTGGTGGCGCTACAAGTCTTATCTTCCTGATGCGACGCTGCCTGCACATACGGTGGAATGCCCTGATTGCGGCTGCCGTATGGATATTCCGCGCCTGCGTCAGGGGCAGGAGGCGCATTGTCCGGTGTGTAACCATGAAATCGTGGAAGTGGAAAACAATCCGTATATCGCGCCGATTGCCTATGCGCTGACAACCTTGATTCTGATGGCGTTCGCGTACAATATGGTGTATATCCGCGTCGATTTGTTCGGCGTGACATCGATTTTGTCGTTGCCGCAAATGATGCGGCTTTTGATTTCGCTGGATTACGGTTTTCTGGCGGAAGTGATGTTTATCCTCACCTTCGGCGCGCCCTTACTGTTTCTGCTGCTCTGCCTTTATGTTTATACGGCTTTGATACGCGAAAAGGCCTACCCTGCGCTGCGCTTTGCAACGCGCGTATTAGTGCGGCTGCGCCATTGGATTATGGTGGATGTGTTTTTTATTTCCACTTTGGTGGCGTATATCAAGCTCTCATCCGTTGCTACAGTGGAATTCGGCTCGGCGTTTTATCTGATGTTTCCGCTGTCGGTCATGCTGATTCGGACTTCGGTATCGATTCCGCAGCATTGGGTTTATTATAAGATTCACCGTTTAACC
>NZ_JBQCVF010000436.1:0-1151 GCF_051962515.1 Neisseria sp. P0009.S007
TTCCCTGCCACGCCGGTCAAAAGCGGCACAAGCAGATTGACGACGAGGTTTTCAAATAGCGGCTCATCAAGAGGCGACTCGTCCGAATGGCCAAACACCAGCTTCACTTCGGTATATTCTTTCTGCCCTTTACTCATTTTGTTACCGTTAAAAACATCATAGGCTTTTCTCAAGGCAGCATCCCAATCCTCTTTCTTGTTGTATTCCTCCGCCGCGGCAAGGCTGGTTTTGGCAAAAAACGGTAAAGGGGTATTTTGTCCGATTCGGAAATATACCAACCATTCTTTCAAAAGCTCTCTCGCGGCCTCTTGCCCGATGGCGGCATAGGTTTCGGTCTGCCCCAAGCTGACAATATAGGTTTGTCGGTTGGCAACGGATTTAGGGGCGACGGCGCAAAAAATCAAATGCTCCAATAAACGGGCAATGCGGTTGGGTGCATTGTCTTTTTGGTTTAGGAACACAATACGACCGCATTCATAAAGATTGCCGATGGTGCCTTGTAAAACCAAATCGTCAAAGGATTCTTCATAAGGTTCAGACGGCCTTTTGTCGCTGCGTATCAACTCGGCATCTACGTTTTTCGCAGATATCTGATACTGTTTCTGCCACAAGCCGCCCAACTCGCCTACCGGCATCAGGCTTTCTGCATTCAGCCGAATGGCCGTATCTTCAAAATCTTCACCTTTGCGCCGCGCATCCAAATAGGCATCGGCAATCCGACCTTCATGTTGCGGCTCAAACGGTTCGGCAGATTCCCATGCGCCGTCCAGATACGGCTGATCCCAGCTTAAATTTTTCTTCAGCCAAACTTTGACAGGGTTGCGCCAAAAACTGACGAGTTCGCCTTGATGAATGGTTTTGCCCGGTTCTTCCTGACTTAAGGCCTCACGGAAAAACGGCTGCGCTTCCGCTTGCGGCTGGTTCAACGCATCGGCATAATCTTGGCGCGTACTGAAGAGGCCGTCTGAAAGCGCGCCCTTTTGGAAATAACGGCGCGAAAACGCCTGCAAAGGATGATGTTTCACCCATTTCTCCGACAACTCACGCCCGCTTTTCCCCGTCATAGCGGCAATAGTATCCAGCAGCTCGCTGATTAACGAAGACGGCGCGAACTCGGCATCATTGCGTATATCGCGGCCGATATAAGACAA
>NZ_JBQCVF010000437.1:0-1151 GCF_051962515.1 Neisseria sp. P0009.S007
TTCCCTGCCACGCCGGTCAAAAGCGGCACAAGCAGATTGACGACGAGGTTTTCAAATAGCGGCTCATCAAGAGGCGATTCATCCGAATGGCCAAACACCAGCTTCACTTCGGTATATTCTTTCTGCCCTTTGCTCATTTTGTTGCCGTTAAAAACCTCATGGGCTTTTCTCAAGGCAGCATCCCAATCCTCTTTCTTGTTGTACTCCTCCGCTGCGGCAAGGCTGGTTTTGGCAAAAAACGGTAAGGGGGTATTTTGTCCGATTCGGAAATATACCAACCATTCTTTCAAAAGTTCTTTTGCTGTTTGTTGCTCGATGGCGGCATAGGTTTCGGTCTGCCCCAAGCTGACAATATAGGTTTGTCGGTTTGCAACGGATTTAGGGGCGACGGCACAAAAAATCAAATGCTCTAATAAACGGGCAATGCGGTTGGGTGCATTGTCTTTTTGATTTAGGAACACAATACGGCCGCATTCGTAAAGATTGCCGATGGTGCCTTGTAAAATCAAGTCGTCAAAGTGTTCTTCATAAGGTTCAGACGGCCTTTTGTTACTGCGTATCAACTCGGTATCCACGTTTTTCGCAGATATCTGATACTGCTTCTGCCACAAACCGCCCAATTCGCCTACCGGCATCAGGCTTTCGGCATTCAGCCGAATGGCCGTATCTTCAAAATCTTCCCCTTTGCGCCGCGCATCCAAATAGGCATCAGCAATCCGACCTTCATGTTGCGGTTCAAACGGTTCGGCAGACTCCCATGCACCGTCCAGATACGGCTGACCCCAGCTTAAATTTTTCTTCAGCCAAACTTTGACAGGGTTGCGCCAAAAACTGATGAGCTCGCCTTGATAAATGGTTTTGCCCGGCTCTTCCTGACTTAAAGCCTCAATGAAAAACGGCTGCGCTTCCGCTTGCGGTTGGTTCAACGCATCGGCGTAATCTTGGCGCGTACTGAAGAGGCCGTCTGAAAGCGCGTCCTTTTGGAAATAACGGCGTGAGAACGCCTGCAAAGGATGATGTTTCACCCATTTCTCCGACAACTCGCGCCCGCTTTTCCCTGTCATGGCGGCAATGGTATCCAGCAGCTCGCTGATTAACGAAGACGGCGCGAACTCGGCATCATTGCGTATATCGCGGCCGATATAAGACAA
>NZ_JBQCVF010000438.1:0-1149 GCF_051962515.1 Neisseria sp. P0009.S007
CCTAAAGGCTTGTTGGTACAAAAAGGCTGGAATATTTGGCTTTATGGCGATATCGAACTGCATTTCTCCGACAATCGTTTGACACAGATTCGCGCTGATTTTCAGCCTGATGCTGCATTAAGCGGCGGCCGTTGGGTAAAGTTGAATCCATGGTTTTTTGCAAATGGCTGCCTTGATGTATACGCTGTCATTCAACGCTTGGTGCAACGCAATATCGATTTTATTAAAACGGAAACGCATACCAATTTGATTTTGCAGTTGCAAAGTGGGGTTGAATTGATTTTTGAAAAATGTCAGGGTATGAAACTTGCCTCGTTCCGCAAACAAAAAGCCTCCCTGCCCCATTGGGCGCGTGAAACGGCTTCTTAAATAAAACAATGCCATCTGAAAACATCATTTCAGACGGCATGATCAATTACAAACCATTCAATAATTGTCGGATTTTCGTCATCGCCATAGAAGTCTGTTCATTACAGCCCACAGTCCCTACTCCGCTATCAAAGCAATCAATGCTACTGACGCTGCAAAAGTGGGCATAGGCCATTTTCAACTCTCTGGCCAAAACGGCTTCGGGCATGCCGGTCATACCGAGTACATCTACGCCGTCACGTCGATAACGGGCGATTTCTGCGCGAGTTGGACGGCGCGGACCTTGCAGGCAGCCATAAACGGCAGAATCGTAAATCGGCACATTGTGTGCTTTCGTGATATTTAACAATTCTTGTCGCAATTCATCGCAATAAGGGTTGAAAAAATCGGTATGGACAACCGGACATTCTTGGCCTTCAAAAAAAGTATCTTTGCGGCCATAGGTATAGTCGATCAAATCGTCCGGCAACACCAAACTGCCGTTTTCAAAATCGGGGTTGATACCGACAACTGAAGAAATGGCAATGATGTTTTCGACGCCTAAAGAATGTAACGCCCAGATATTAGCGCGGTAGTTGATTTCATGCGGCGCGATGGTATGGCTGAAGCCGTGTCGGGCAAGGAAAACAATATCCAAGCGCCCCAACCTGCCGAACAAAATAGGGCTGCTGGTTAAGCCGTATGGAGTGCGTACAATTTTTCGTTCAGTAATTTCGAGTTCCGGCAGTTTGGTCAAACCGCTGCCGCCGATAATGGCTAACATATAGACTTCCTTTGTTA
>NZ_JBQCVF010000439.1:0-1148 GCF_051962515.1 Neisseria sp. P0009.S007
TTTGTTGGACGAACCTTTTGCCGGCGTTGACCCGATTGCTGTCATCGATATTCAGAAAATCATCGAGTTCCTCAAATCACGCGGTATCGGCGTATTGATTACCGACCACAACGTGCGCGAAACCCTCAGCATCTGCGACCGCGCCTACATCATCAGCGACGGTACGGTATTGGCTTCAGGCAAACCGGATGATTTGGTCAACAATGAACAAGTCCGTTCGGTTTATTTGGGTGAAAATTTCAAATATTGAGTTTAGGCCGTCTGAAAAGGTGTATCTGTGTTGAAACGAATTTTTTTGTCTTCCTTTGCCGTTTTGGCAGCTACTGCTGTGCATGCCATGCCCGAACAGTCATGGCAGGATATGGGTGTGCGCCAAGGCGTGATAGATAAAAATGGCAAGCCGATAACCGGTATCGTAACGGCGACAGCTATCGTGGATAAAGAAGGTAAGCTGGGAAAAAGCCTCCATTGGGAAGTGGATGCGCTGGAATTGTTGAAACTTGCTCAAGAAGTAGGTTTGCCAAAACAAGTCGAGCCTTATAAAGAGTGTACTTATAATCAGAAAACCCAACAAACAGATTGTAAAACACTGGAAAGCCGTAAAAAATTCAGATTCTTTTATACTGTGTCAGATGAATTCAAAGGAAAGATAAAGGCGAAACCTGTCCAAGTTGCTCCACCACCTTATCCACAGCTTTCTACAGAGAATGGTGAGGAAGGGACTGTGGTATTAAATGTCTTTATCAATATAGATGGCAAAGCATTTGTATGGGTAAAAAAGAGCAGTGGATACTCGCGTTTAGATGCCGCAGGACGAAAAGCGGTTTTGCAGACAAAATTTCAACCCGCTACCTATCGCGGGAAGCCTGTTGCCATGGTTTTTGTTCTGCCTATTACGTTTGCTTTACCGTTAGAAACCATCTCTACTGTTGAATAATTCATTTATCGGTTGATAAAAGAATAATATATTGAAATAATCATCCAATATATAAACAATATATTTGATACTTTCAGACGGCCCGTCAGATACAGGCCGTCTGAAATCCATAAAGCACATTTACTATCAAACATTATGTCTTCACTCGTCCTTAAACTCAAACAGACCCAGCAGCTCAACCAGCGGCTGCAACAGTCTCTGCGCATCTTGC
>NZ_JBQCVF010000440.1:0-1148 GCF_051962515.1 Neisseria sp. P0009.S007
CCATCAAACAGTGAAATTGGAGACTTTGAAGGCGAGACCGGCAATACTCTGCTTGCCAAAAACAATAAAAAACAGCCGACCAAATGGGCAGAAAACATCCTTGCAGGCATAGAAGCCAGCAAAACGCCCGAACTTGCGCGCTTCCTTTTTGCCCTCGGCATCCGTCACGTCGGCGAACGTACCGCTAAAACGTTGGCGCAGGCATTCGGTACGCTCGAACATGTCCGCCATGCACCCGAACCCATCCTCGCCTGCCTGCCTGATATCGGCACGGTGGTTGCCCGCTCCATTGCCCACTTTTTCGCCCAAGAAGCCCAACAGGCGATGATAGACGAGCTGCTGGCTGTAGGTGTTGCCCCACAAAGCCAGGCTATCACTATCCCACCGTTGCGCCATGCCGAGCCGCAACGCTGGATTGCCCGCCTGCCCGATTTTAAAATCAGCGAAACCAAAGCACTGGCCTTGTGGGAACTCGCCGGACAAAGCATAGAAGGTTTGCAAACCGACAAAGCGTTACCTGCCGATTGGCAAACATGGCGCGGCAAACCGCAAAATGCAGCCCTGCTTGAAAATATGAAAACTTTCTTTGCTCAAACGCTGTCTAAGCTTCAAGATGAAACTATTTCAGACGGTATTAACGAGGCCGTAGCAGGTAAAACCTTTGTATTAACAGGGACTTTACCTACACTCAAACGCGACCAAGCCCAAGCCATGATTGAAGCGGCAGGCGGAAAAGTTTCCGGCAGCGTATCCAAAAAAACCGACTACGTTGTCGCCGGAGAAGCTGCAGGCAGTAAATTGGAAAAAGCTCAAACGTTAGGCGTGGCCGTATTGAGTGAAGAAGAATTACTGTCGTTGCTGAGATAAGACAGTATCTACAAGCAATCCGCCTTTTCAAGCCAACTGCTCCCTTATCATGTGGTATCATCGCTACATGCGACTACATCTTTACACTTTTTGGGTATAAACCCATAGTTAAAATAGGATAATAATATGAAACCCATTAAAAAATGCGTCTTTCCCGTTGCCGGTATGGGCACCCGTTTCTTGCCTGCGACCAAAGCCAGCCCAAAAGAAATGCTGCCTATCGTGGACAAACCTCTGATTCAATATGCAGTTGAAGAAGCGGTTGAAGCCGGCTGTACTGA
>NZ_JBQCVF010000441.1:0-1145 GCF_051962515.1 Neisseria sp. P0009.S007
CGAAGAGGCATTGCGCAACCTGCAAGAGCAAGATGAAATCTACGCGGCAAAAGCCAAACTGGCTCACCCTGCCCAACTTAAAACCGATGTCGAGCTGACCATGGAAGACGACTTTTCCGCAGAAGAAAAAGTCCAACACACCGTTATCGGCTTAAACAACGAAATTACTATCAGCCCTGCCGAAGCCGCTTCAGCCTCGGTTGAAACCGCTGCCGAACCTGCGGCACAAGTACCATTGATCAGCTTGGACGAATTGTCTCAAGTCGAGTTGCCTTGGTTTGACCCGCGCTTCGACTACATGGCATACATCTCCCTGAAACAAGCCCAAGAATTGCATGCACTGCCGCGCCTTTCCGGCACCCACCGCTTCCAAATCATCGGTTGCACCATGGACGACCATTTCCGCGTTGCCGAGCCGATTCCGGGCGTTTACTACCAAGGCTTCGTTATGGGCCTGCAGGCTGTCAGCCGCAACGGTTTGGCCGCGCGTGAAGAGCTGCAACACTTCGACCAACAGGTTGATGCTTTTGCCCAGCTGATGGACGGCAAAGTTTTACATACCGACTTGGATGCCTTCACCGAAGTCGCGCAAGCACTAGACCAATTCTGTGCGCGTGTTGACCAAACCATCGCCATTCACTTGGTTTCCCACTCCAATATCAGCGGCGTAGAGTTGCGTGCCGCTGTGGAAGATACAGGCTTCAAACTGGGTGAAGACGGCGCGTTCCACTTCGGCGACAACAACAACCCTCAACTGTTCTCCATCCATACCTTGGACAACAAACCGTTTACCAATCCTTTGCTGGACAACCAAGCCTACCGCGGCTTCAGCATGCTTTTGGATATTCCGCATGTTCCTGCCGGCGAAAAAACTTTCGACAAATTTATGGACTTGGCAGTCAAACTCTCCGGCCAACTCAGCTTGGATTTGGTTAACGACCAAATGGAAGAAGTTTCCACCCAATGGCTTAAAGACGTACGCAACTACGTTTTGGCCCGTCAGGAAGAAATGCTTAAAGTCGGCATCAAACCCGGCAGCAAACAAGCCCTGCGCCTGTTCTCTTAAAATTCCCCAATCAAAAAGCGGATATGCAATGACGGCATATCCGCTTTTTTTCAGGTAAAATCCCTTCATCTTCAATATT
>NZ_JBQCVF010000442.1:0-1143 GCF_051962515.1 Neisseria sp. P0009.S007
GCTGTGTTGAATAATAAGGTAGAATTGCCAAAGTTTATTAATGAATTATAAAAATACGCAAAGCAAAAAAGAGCGACAGTACCTGTCGTGACTGCAACATAAAATTCTGCCATTACATACGAAAACGAAAATTTATCTACTATGAGCCAGCGTACTAAAGCACAGGAAGCACTAGGCATCCGTTTGGCAGATATTCTGACACGTCTAAATCAAGGGGAAACGATTGATATTCAAAGTTTGCCCGAGCGCTATGGCATTTCATTGCGTACAGCCCAACGTGATCTCAATCGTCTTGCCCCTTTATTGCAAACTACAGGTACACGTTATTACCGTCTGGATCAAAACCAATACGGCCGTCTGAATAAAGACGAAATCCGCCGTATTTGTCATTTTGCAGGCTTACAAGACCTTTTCCCTGAAGCGGACCGCCGCTTTTTTCAAGAAAGCCTGCGTCAAAGCATTATCATCAAAGGCCATCAATACGAAAATATTCGTCATCGCCAATCAGATTTTGATTTGGTAACACATTCTATAGAAGCAAAGCAAACCATTAGCTTTAATTACACCAAAGCCGATGGCAGTAAAAGCCATCGTACTTTAGATCCTTACCGGCTCATTAATAAAAGCGGTATTTGGTATCTTATCGGACTCGAAAATGGTCGAGAAAAGACCTATTGCTTTACTCAAACATCCCAGCTGCAAACAACCTCAAAGACATATGTTCCAGATGTAGGGTTTGTAGAGAAAATTCAAAATACCGACAGCATCTCGTATGGTAATCAAGTCAGTGAAATCATTATTCAAATCAGCCCACAGGCTGCACATTACTTTTTGCGGCGCAAGCTGTTACCCAATCAGGAGGTTATTCGTCGCCTCGATAACGGTGGCCTGTTGATTGCCTGCAAAAATGTTAACGAAATTGAAGTTATCCCCATCGTCCAATATTGGATACCGCATTCAAGAATTGTCAGTCCGCAAGAGTTGCAGGAAAAGATAATCGGCAAATTAAAAAACTATATCAATAACCATACGAAGGGCTAATAACATGTGGCAAATCATACTTGGATTCATCATGTTGCCTGTTGCGTTTATGCAAAGAGGCGGAATTAGGGCAATTATAGGGCTAATCTATATGTATAGTAC
>NZ_JBQCVF010000443.1:0-1126 GCF_051962515.1 Neisseria sp. P0009.S007
GAGCTGCGGCTTTAGGCTCAGATTCAGTTTGCGGCGCAGTCAGCGGCAAACGCGCCAATACAGTGCTGACGCCGGTAACTTTATCACCAATCGCCACTTGCGCCTGCGCATCGACAGGCAGATACATATCCACGCGCGAGCCAAAGCGGATAAAGCCATAACGTTCGCCGCGAGACAGTTTCGCACCTGCTTGGGTGTAGCACAAAATACGGCGCGCCACCAAACCGGCCACTTGAACAAAAGTAATTTCACGACCAGAAGCCGTAGTCGCCAACACCGCATTACGTTCATTTTCCGTGCTGGCTTTGTCCAAATCCGCATTCACGAATTTGCCTTTGTTATAGACCACTTTCGTTACCGTACAATCAGCAGGCGATTTTTGCGAATGCACGTTGAACACGTTCATAAAAATACTGATTTTCAAAGCATCGACATCACGATACGGATCGCGTGCGCGCTCGACCACCACGATACGGCCGTCAACCGGACTCAACACTGCTTCAGGATTTTGCGGAATCTCACGCGCAGGGTCGCGGAAAAACTGCAAAGCAAATACGGTAAACACCCAAAACGGCAAAGACCACCAGCCGCAACACATCGACACCAGCAGGCTCAAAGCCAAACCGCCGCCGATAATCGGCCAGCCCTCACGGGCGATAATCGGGTGGGGATACAAACGGTTCATCACTTATCCTTCATTTAATAATTTCAAAATTGCCGCCATTATATCTGAAACTCCAAACATTGAGGCCGTCTGAAATGTTCAGACGGCCGGTGTCTTTTGTAAAAAATACTCAATATAGATAAAGTTTCAGTTTCGGCAACACAATAACGCAGCGTCCTCAACAAGCGGCTCACACGCTCCAACAACTCGCTGCAAATATCATTTAGACCAAATCTCCGCCCTCGATTATCTCGACAAGCCCAGTATGACCGCCAACACTAGCCAGATCCAATGCCGACGGCGTGATGTAGAGAACAAAGAGCGTTGAGACAGCAAACGCGTTTGGCTCAACTGATACGCCACATCGGCCAACATTACCAAGCGATTAGTCTGCCGAGCATTACCTTCTTCCGCTTTACGCAGTTTCAAATTTTCCGCTTCAATCCGCAGCCGCACCAGCTT
>NZ_JBQCVF010000444.1:0-1123 GCF_051962515.1 Neisseria sp. P0009.S007
CCGCAAACAATCAGGGCGCATCCGGCTTGAGGATGACGCTGCATGAGGTCTCGGGCGGCAGAACTGCCGGCGTTTTCCATTAGTTGGTCGAAGCTTGTGCCTTTATCGACAGCTGCTTGTTCGCGTTCGCGCATTTGGGCGGCGGTATAGACTTTCATGATCGGCTCTCTTTGCAGGAAGTTATTTATCGGCGGTATTCATCAGGCGCAAGGCTTTCAGACGGCCTATTTCTTTTTGATATTCCACCAGTCCGATAAATGCGCCGTCTCGGTTGTATACACGGATGGGCTGTTCGGCGGAAATGTCTTCGGTAAACTGGGGGCGTTGGCCGTGTTTGAGCATGGTAATGGCGTAGTCGTTTAACTCAAGTTTGGGGAAATGTTGCACCAAGACATCGCAAGGCAGCAATAGGGCATCGCGTTCGGCTTCATCCAATTCTGTCAAGGCTTCGAGCGTGTGGCTTTGGGCAATGGTAAAGCCTGCGGTTTCGGTACGGCGCAGGGCGGTCAGGTGGGCGAATGTGCCGATGTGTTTGGCGATGTCTTCGCTGAGGGTGCGGATGTAAGTGCCTTTGCTGCAACGTACGTCTATCACGGCTTTGGGTGCATCAAACTCATTGATATTAATGGAGTAAATGGTGATGTCTCGTGCTTTACGTTCGATAACGATGCCTTTGCGCGCGTATTCGTACAGCGGTTTGCCTTCGTGCTTGAGGGCGGAAAACATGGGAGGTACTTGGCGGATATCGCCCGTTAAGGCTTGGCAGGCTGTCTGAAATTCGGACAATGAAATATCGGCGCGTGCGGTGGCAACGATTTCGCCTTCTGCATCACCCGTACTGCTGGCTTCGCCCAGTTTCAGCGTGGCGGTGTAGGCTTTGTCGGCATCAATCAGGTATTGGGCGAACTTGGTCGCTTCACCAAAACAAACAGGCAGAAGCCCTGTGGCCAAAGGATCGAGTACGCCGGTATGCCCGGCTTTTTCAGCACGGAACAACCGTCGCGCTTTTTGCAGGGCGGTATTGCTGGAAAGACCTTCGGGTTTGTCGAGGAGAAGAACGCCGTTGACCGGGCGTTTGGTGGGTTTGGCTGTCATATTAAGTAGGGGGTGTTAATGTTTAGGC
>NZ_JBQCVF010000445.1:0-1122 GCF_051962515.1 Neisseria sp. P0009.S007
CTTTTAAATTTAGTTTTATCAGAAGAAAACTATTTAATGATTGGTGGAGGGGGAGGGAAATATGTTGTAACAGGTGAAGAAAATGGCATCATTTTTAATTTAATAAACCCTAACGAAGGAAGTACCTTAAAAATAGAATTAAATACGGGAGGGCAAATTGGCTTATTTGAGTCTAAATATATTTTATCTAAAGAAATAGCATTCAAATGTGCTGTAAAATGTTTGACTATGGGATGTATTCCACAAAACGATTTAGATTTATCCTGGGAAAAATATTAAAGCAAACCTATTAAGTTGGTTGAGTCAAGACAAAATTAAACCATAGGGTAGCAAGCCGTAGCCCGGACAAAACCTTCAGTCCTGACGTAGGGTGTGTACGGTACGTACGGTACGCACACACGGTTTCTGTTTTTCAGGCGACCTCACTATCTTCTTTGAGGTCGTCTGAACCATTTGTTCTTTAACAATCTCATTAGCAGTTAGCATAGAGGTCGTCTGAAAACCAACTTTCAGACGACCTCTACCAAATCGCCTCCCCCGACGGCGGTGCACGGCTGCTGTTTGCCGAAGTCGATTCCGGCTGCGGCATTTTCCAACTGGTCGCACAACTCGACCGCAACGGCCGCCATATCCGCCTCTGCTACGACGACAACGGGCTGCCGCACAGCATTTACGACGGCAGCGGCCGACACTTCCAACCTGTATTCTCCTCCATCCGTCTGCACGACAACGATCCCGATTTCGACCCGGCCGGGGAACGGGACGTATTTATTTCCGAAGACGAACGTTTCTACGTTAACCGCCTTACCTCCGTCACCTTCAACGGCAAGGAACTGGTGCGCTACGACTACGACGGCTACGGCGATTTAACCGCCGTTTACGGACGCGACGGCAAAAAACTGCGCGGTTTCGCCTACCGCAGCCACATCATGGTCGAACACAGCCAACCCGACGGACTGGTGTTCCGCTACGAATACGACCGTTACGACACCGACGGCAAAGTGCTCAAGAGCAGCAACAACCTCGGCGAAGAATGGACGTTCGACTACCGCAAAGACCATACCGTCGTTACCGACGCATTGGGACGGACGGAAGTGTACGGTTTCGACGAAAACCGCGAAC
>NZ_JBQCVF010000446.1:0-1121 GCF_051962515.1 Neisseria sp. P0009.S007
ATGTTTCCGCACGAGTGGCGTGCCAGTACCACACTTTCCGGCGTTTACGCACTGCGTATGTTGGGGATGTTTTTGGTATTGCCTGTTTTGGCGATGTATGCCGCTTCGTTGCCCGGCGCAGAAAACAATAAAGCGCTGGTCGGTATGGCGATGGGCATTTACGGTCTGACACAGGCTTTGCTGCAGCTGCCTTTGGGCATGGCTTCCGATAAGTTCGGCCGTAAAAAAGTGATTTATGCCGGCCTGATTGTGTTTGCGGCGGGTAGTTTTTTGGCTGCAGTTGCCGACAGCCTGCAGATGTTGGTTGCCGCGCGTGCCATTCAAGGCGCGGGTGCCGTCAGTGCGGCGGTAACGGCTTTGCTGGCGGATTTGACCCGTAATGAAGTGCGGACGCGTGCGATGGCGATGATCGGCCTGAGTATCGGCTTGACCTTCTCCGTCAGCCTAGTGCTGGCACCGATGATTGCCAGCTTTATCGGCGTATCCGGCCTGTTTGCGCTGACCGGTATTCTGACTGTAATCAGTATCGGTGTGGTTGCGTGGATGACTCCTGATCCGGAAGTGTCAAAAATGCACGAAGACACGCAGGCGCAGCCTTCGCGTATGGGCGAGGTATTGAAAAACCGCCAACTGCTCAATCTCGACTTCGGTATTTTTGCTTTGCATGCGGCGCAAATGGCTTTATTTACCGCATTGCCGTTTGCCATGACGCAGTTGGGTTTGGAAAAAATCCATCACTGGCAAGTCTATCTGCCGTCAACCATTACCGGCCTGATTATTATGGTACCGCTGATTATCGTCGGCGAAACGCGCAACAAACTGAAACAAGTGTTTATCCTTGGTATCATCTGCATTGCCGCAGCGCAAATCGGTTTGCTGTTTGGAATGCACTCGGTCTGGTTGATTACCGCTTATCTGATTGTTTACTTTATTGGTTTCAATGTATTGGAAGCCAGCTTGCCGTCTATGGTGTCAAAAATTGCTCCGTCTGATTTGAAAGGCACGGCGATGGGCGTGTATAACACCATGCAGTCGGTCGGCTTGTTTGTCGGCGGCGCAACCGGTGGTTTATTGTTCCAAAAATACGGTTTTGTAGGCGTATTTGCCTTTTGTAGCGTATT
>NZ_JBQCVF010000447.1:0-1121 GCF_051962515.1 Neisseria sp. P0009.S007
AATACGCTACAAAAGGCAAATACGCCTACAAAACCGTATTTTTGGAACAATAAACCACCGGTTGCGCCGCCGACAAATAAGCCGACCGACTGCATGGTGTTATACACGCCCATCGCGGTGCCTTTCAAATCGGACGGAGCGATTTTCGATACCATAGACGGCAGGCTGGCTTCCAATACATTGAAACCAATAAAGTAAACAATCAGATAAGCGGTAATCAACCATACCGAGTGCATTCCAAACAGCAGGCCGATTTGCGCCGCAGCAATGCAGACGATACCAAGGATAAACACTTGTTTGAGCTTGTTGCGCGTTTCGCCGACAATAATCAGCGGCACCATAATAATCAGGCCGGTAATGGTTGACGGCAGATAGACTTGCCAGTGATGGATTTTTTCCAAACCCAGCTGCGTCATGGCAAACGGCAATGCGGTAAATAAAGCCATTTGCGCCGCATGCAAGGCAAAAATACCGAAGTCGAGATTGAGCAGTTGGCGGTTTTTCAATACTTCACCCATACGCGAAGGCTGCGCCTGCGTGTCTTCGTGCATTTTTGATACTTCCGGATCAGGTGTCATCCAGGCAACCACGCCGATACTGATTACAGTCAGAATACCGGTCAGCGCAAACAGGCCGGATACGCCGATAAAGCTGGCAATCATCGGGGCCAGCACTAGGCTGACGGAAAAGGTCAAGCCGATACTCAGGCCGATCATCGCCATCGCACGCGTCCGCACTTCGTTACGGGTCAAATCTGCCAGCAAAGCCGTTACCGCCGCACTGACTGCGCCCGCGCCCTGAATGGCACGCGCGGCAACCAACATCTGCAGGCTGTCGGCAACTGCGGCCAAAAAACTACCTGCCGCAAACACAATCAGGCCGGCATAAATCACTTTTTTACGGCCGAACTTATCGGAAGCCATGCCCAAAGGCAACTGCAGCAAAGCCTGTGTCAGCCCGTAAATACCCATCGCCATACCGACCAATGCTTTATTATTTTCTGCGCCGGGCAACGAAGCGGCATACATTGCCAAGACAGGCAACACCAAAAACATCCCCAACATACGCAGTGCGTAAACGCCGGAAAGTGTGGTACTGGCACGCCACTCGTGCGGAAACAT
>NZ_JBQCVF010000448.1:0-1119 GCF_051962515.1 Neisseria sp. P0009.S007
GTATTACTCAAGAGACATATATTCAATTTCTTGAAAATCTTTGTGATAAATTTTATTTTGAAAACAACTGCACTGGAAACAGGGATTTTATGAAAATTATCTTAAATGATAATTACACCGCCCCTTCAGTACATAAGTCTTGGAATGATGGAGTAAACGTCCCAAATTTTGTATTTAATCGCTTGGATTATCAATTATGGAAATATCAAGACAAGGTAGAGGTCTTTTCAGCTATTGACCAATCTAAACAATCTATCTGGAAAAATTTTAGATTTAGTTTTAGAAGCTCGGTTGAGCACCATTACCCACAAAATCCCTCTCAAGATTTTGGCCTAGATAAATTAGATACAAATGTCTTAGATAATTTTGGCAATCTATATTTGTTATCTCAAAGTAAAAATTCCAGTTTCAGTAATAAACTTCCAGATTGGAAACGGCAGTATTACAAAGAAAAGGATACTTATGATAGCTTAAAACAAGCTATTATGATGAGTTACGAAAACTGGACAGAAAGCGAGATAAAAGATCATGAGAAAAAAATGCTAGAAATCTTAAACAAACCACTGACTGACTCATCGTATCAACCATAATCGGCACTTAACATATCTCTCCATCATTGCATTCGTCCGTCTATCGGATAATCATTGCATTTATTCGATATGTCATGATACTGTCCAAAAAATATGACTATTAGGAGTTCTTCATGTCCGAACAGCAAAAATACTTTTACACTCAAGACGGTACTTCGCTTTTCTACCGCTATCGCCCTGCTGCCGATGGTTCTTCCGATAAAGCCATTGTGCTGTTCCATCGCGGGCATGAGCATTCCGGCCGGATGATGTTTGTTGCCGATGAGCTGGGTTTTGATGATTTTGCCTATTTTGCTTGGGACGCGCGCGGTCATGGTTACAGCCCCGGTGAACGCGGCGATAGTCCGAGCATCAGCACTTCGGTTTCAGACGTAGATGATTTTATCCGACACATTCAAAGCGAATACGGTATCAAACCTGAAAACATTTGCGTGATTGCGCAAAGTGTCGGAGCGGTATTGGTTTCTACTTGGTTGCACGATTACGCGCCGAAAATCCGTTGCGCCGTATTGGCTTCGCCTGCGTTCAA
>NZ_JBQCVF010000449.1:0-1118 GCF_051962515.1 Neisseria sp. P0009.S007
CCTCGGCTGCCTTGCATTTATCAAACAACAAAAACACACATCAAAATGACCTACCACACACTTTCAGACGGCCTGACCGAATCTTCAGTGAAAACCTTTTGGCCTTTATGGCTCAGCTTTATTTGGATTTGCGCCGTCCCTTTTCTTTCACTCTACCGAGTCGGCCCACTACCCAGCTTTTATCTGGAAGCCATTTCACTGAGCGGCTCATTGGTACTGACATTGATTAGCGCACACAAAGGCCTGCTGAATATCCGTCTTCCCACACTCAGTATCGGCCTGTTTGCCATGGCTGCATTTTGGTTGCTCCAAGCACGCCTCATGCATTCCACCTACCCCGGCATGAGCGATATTACCGCCTGGACATTTGTCATTTTGGCACTGGGCGCATGGTCGGTGCGGGGCTGGGTAGCAGCTTACGGACAGGAACGCGTCGTCAGCATCTTCGCTTGGTCTTTATTGATAGGGGCAACCATACAGGCCTCCATCGTCTGGCTGCAATTTAAAGGCTGGTCCAACGTAGAGTGGTTGAACGGCATCATTGCCCGAAGCAACGGCACCGTAAACGGTCAACTCGGCCAGCGCAATCATTTGGGACATTATTTAATGTGGGGCATTTTGGCGGCATCCTATTTATGGACGGCACGCAAAATGTCCAATACAGCAGGTTTTCTGTTTGTATTGGCTTTGACCGCAACCCTCGGCCTGGTCAACTCACGCACCATCTTAGGCTACATTGCCGCCCTATTCCTGATTACACCGTTATGGTTTTGGCGTACCCGTTTCCAACACAAACGCGCACTGTGCATTTTCCTTCTGACCGCCATCCTGGCCGCCGCTTTCCAATTCGGCATGGGCAGCCTATTGGATTTGTTTGGCAACATCAAATACGAAACTGCTGTCGAACGCGCAGGCACCAGCGGTTTTGAAGGCTCCATGCGCCAAATCGAATGGAGCAAAGCATGGATTGCCTTTCAATCCGCACCTTGGTTCGGCCATGGCTGGAACAGCTTTGCCCAACAAACCTTCCTGATCAATGCCCAACAACAATACTTCCCCAACAACATCCTCGGCGTACTGTTTACCCATTCGCACAATATCGTCATGCAGTTATTGTC
>NZ_JBQCVF010000450.1:0-1118 GCF_051962515.1 Neisseria sp. P0009.S007
CCTCGGCTGCCTTGCATTTATCAAACAACAAAAACACACATCAAAATGACCTACCACACACTTTCAGACGGCCTGACTGAATCTTCAGTGAAAACCTTTTGGCCTTTATGGCTCAGTTTTCTTTGGATTTGTGCCGTCCCTTTTCTCTCACTCTACCGAGTCGGCCCACTGCCCAGCTTTTATTTGGAAGCCATCTCACTGAGCGGATCATTGGTACTGACATTGATTAGCGCACACAAAGGCCTGCTGAATATCCGCCTTCCTGCACTCAGTATCGGCTTGTTTGCCATGGCCGCATTTTGGTCGCTCCAAGCGCGCCTCATGCATTCCACCTACCCCGGTATGAGCGATATTACCGCCTGGACCTTTGTCATTTTGGCACTGGGCGCATGGTCGGTGCAGGGCTGGATAGCAGCTTACGGACAGGAACGCATCGTCAGCATCCTTGCTTGGTCTTTATTGATAGGAACAACCATACAGGCCGTCATCGTCTGGTTACAATTTAAAGGATGGTCCAACGTAGAGTGGTTGAACGGCATCATTGCCCGAAGCAGCGGCACCGTAAACGGTCAACTCGGCCAGCGCAATCATTTGGGACATTATTTAATGTGGGGTATTTTGGCGGTATCCTATTTATGGACGACGCGCAAAATGTCGAATGCAGCAGGTTTTCTGTTCGTATTGGCTTTGACTGCGACCCTCGGCCTTGTCAACTCGCGCACCATCTTAGGCTACATTGCCGCCCTATTCCTGATTACGCCGTTATGGTTTTGGCGTACCCGTTTCCAACACAAACGCGCACTGTGCATTTTCCTTCTGACTGCAATCCTGGCCGCTGTTTTCCAATTCGGCATGGGCAGCCTGTTGGATTTGTTTGGCAACATCAAATACGAAACCGCTGTAGAACGCGCAGGCACCAGCGGTTTTGAAGGCTCCATGCGCCAAATCGAATGGAGCAAGGCATGGATTGCCTTTCAATCCGCACCTTGGTTCGGTCATGGCTGGAACAGCTTTGCCCAGCAAACCTTCCTGATTAATGCACAACAACAATACTTCCCCAACAACATCCTCGGCGTACTGTTTACCCATTCGCACAATATCGTCATGCAGTTATTGTC
>NZ_JBQCVF010000451.1:0-1117 GCF_051962515.1 Neisseria sp. P0009.S007
CCTAACTGGGAAGTCGGCACCAGCCTCGCCTACACCCACGGCAAAAACCGTACCGACGGCAAACCTTTGGCACAAACGCCACCGCTCGAGTGGAACAACACCCTCGCCTTTGACAACGGCAAATTCAGTGCGGGCGCATTATGGCGCGTCGTGGCCAAACAAAACCGTTACAGCAAAGGCCAAGGCAATATCGTCGGCCAAGACATCGGCGCTTCTTCGGGCTTTGGCGTACTCTCGCTCAACGCTGGTTGGAAATTCAGCAAATACGCCACATTACAAGGTGGCGTGGACAACGTGTTCAACAAAAACTATGCTGAATTCGTCAGCCGCGGCGGCGACCCGTCTGCCGGTACACAAACCATGCGCGTGAACGAACCCGGCCGTACTGCATGGCTGAGACTGCAAGCGAAGTTCTAATCAGCCTCATGCGTATATAAAAAGGCCGTCTGAAAAATTTTCAGACGGCCTTAATATTTTTAATGATGTTTTTAAACAAACAGTCCGGCGAAACAATGCAACGCCGGACTGTTTGCTCTCTATCGGATTAAATCAAACCCAAAGAGTTGATGAACACCACAATAATCGCAATCGGCGCAAGATAGCGAAGCGCACCCAACCACAGATAAAGCAGCTGTTTCGGAATGGTACTGCCCATGCCCGCATCGCGCAGAACGGACTGTTTGTCCTGAACCCATGACGTAAACACGGCAACGCTCAATGCGCCAATCGGCATGATGACGGCAGAAATAATGAAATCCCACAAGTCAAAAATGGTTTTGCCGAAAATTTTAAACTCGCTCCATACACCGAAAGACAGCGCAGAAGGAATGCCGACCACAAAAATCGCAATACCGATTATCCAAGCATGGCTGCTGCGTTTTTTCTCATCTTGGCGGATGGTTGCCGCGATGACGGTTTCCAACATGGAAAACGCGGAAGTCAGCGTGGCAAAAACAACCAACAGCATAAACACGGCAAACAAATACGTACCCATCGGCATTTTCATGAAGACCGCAGGCAATACGACAAAAATCAAACCTGGGCCTTGACCGGGTTCAAAACCGAAGGCAAATACCGCAGGGAAAATCACCAAACCGGCCAGCAGCGACACAAACAG
>NZ_JBQCVF010000452.1:0-1117 GCF_051962515.1 Neisseria sp. P0009.S007
CCTAACTGGGAAGTCGGCACCAGCCTCGCCTACACCCACGGCAAAAACCGTACCGACGGCAAACCTTTGGCACAAACTCCGCCGCTCGAGTGGAACAATACCCTCGCCTTTGACAACGGCAAATTCAGCGCGGGCGCATTATGGCGCGTCGTAGCCAAACAAAACCGTTACAGCAAAGGCCAAGGCAATATCGTCGGCCAAGACATCGGGGCCTCTTCAGGCTTTGGCGTACTCTCGCTCAACGCCGGTTGGAAATTCAGCAAATACGCCACATTGCAAGGCGGCGTGGACAACGTGTTCAACAAAACCTATGCTGAATTCGTCAGCCGTGGTGGAGACCCGTCTGCCGGTACTCAAACCATGCGTGTGAACGAGCCCGGCCGTACTGCATGGCTGAGACTGCAAGCGAAGTTCTAATCAGCCTCGCGCGTATATAAAAAGGCCGTCTGAAAAATTTTCAGACGGCCTTGATATTTCTTAATGATGTTTTAAACAAACAGTCCGGCGAAACAATACAACGCCGGACTGTTTGCTCACTATCGGATTAAATCAAACCCAAAGAGTTGATGAACACGACAATAATCGCAATCGGCGCAAGATAGCGAAGCGCACCCAGCCACAGATAAAGCAACTGTTTCGGAATGGTACTGCCCATGCCCGCATCACGCAGGACGGACTGTTTGTCCTGAACCCATGCTGTAAACACGGCAACGCTCAATGCGCCAATCGGCATGATGACGGCGGAAATAATAAAATCCCACAAATCAAAAATGGTTTTGCCGAAAATTTTAAACTCGCTCCATACACCGAAAGACAGCGCTGAAGGAATACCGACTATAAAAATCGCAATGCCGGTTACCCAAGCATGGCTGCTGCGCTTTTTCTCGTCTTGGCGGATGGTTGCCGCGATAACGGTTTCCAGCATGGAAAACGCGGAAGTCAGCGTGGCAAAAACAACCAACAGCATGAACACAGCAAACAAATACGTACCCATCGGCATTTTCATGAAGACCGCAGGCAACACAACAAAAATCAAACCAGGGCCTTGACCGGGTTCAAAACCGAAGGCAAATACCGCAGGGAAAATCACCAAACCGGCCAGCAGCGACACAAACAG
>NZ_JBQCVF010000453.1:0-1117 GCF_051962515.1 Neisseria sp. P0009.S007
GCATATACGGAAACATTATGGACAACTCACAAAATACAGAAAATCCGATTCCTCCACGCAACTCCATCCGCAAAAACAGCATTTACCTGCTGCCCAATTCCTTTACCATCGCAGCACTGTTTTGCGCGTTCTTCGCCATTACACAGTCCATGCACGGACGTTATGAAACGGCAGCGATTGCAGTCTTCCTTTCCATGCTGCTCGACGGCATGGACGGACGCGTTGCCCGTTTGACCAACAGCCAGAGCGCGTTCGGCGAACAGCTCGACAGCCTTGCAGATATGGTCAGCTTCGGCGTAGCGCCTGCCCTGATTGCCTACAAATGGCAACTTTGGCAGTTTGGCAAAATCGGTTATTCCATCGCCTTTATCTACTGCGCCTGCGCCGCCCTGCGTTTGGCACTGTTCAACACGCTTATCGGCAAAGTCGATAAACGCTGGTTTATCGGCGTTCCAAGCCCGACCGCCGCAGCGTTGATTGTCGGCCTGATTTGGGTCAATCACAGCTTTGAACGCTTCCCCGGAGTGCATTGGTGGGCATTGGGCATTACCCTGTTTGCCGGCATTTCCATGATTGTGCAGATTCCGTTTTGGAGCTTTAAAGAAATCAACGTCCGCCGCCAAGTGCCGTTTATGGGCATGGTGTTGGCCGTGTTGATTTTGCTTTTGATTAATTGGGAGCCTTCGCTCATCCTCTTCCTGTTTTTCCTCGGTTACAGCCTGTCCGGTTATGTGATGGCAGTCATCCGTTGGTTTAAAAAACGCCATAAAACTCACAAACACGACAAGGCCGTCTGAAATGTGGTCTTGGGACATCATCCTTGCCCTGCTCGCCGTCGGTAGCGCGGCGGGCTTTATTGCCGGACTGTTCGGCGTAGGCGGCGGCACGTTGATTGTTCCCGTTGTCTTATGGGCATTGCAACTGCAAGGCATAGGCGGCCACCCCTATGCCCAGCATCTTGCCATCGGCACTTCCTTTGCCGTAATGGTGTTTACCACCTTCTCCAGTATGTACGCCCAACATAAAAAGCACGCCATCGATTGGGCGACCGTCCGCCGAATGACGCCAGGCATGATACTCGGCGTACTCCTCGGCGCGGTAACGGCAAAATATATGC
>NZ_JBQCVF010000454.1:0-1114 GCF_051962515.1 Neisseria sp. P0009.S007
CCTTTGTATGTTCTTATCATGACAATAATTGCCATAATTTAACACATGTTAACTCTTTAGCGCAATAACAGTCACGAAACAAGAAGCCCGCCTCCAATAATGTTTAAAAATAAACTCAACCGGTTCCGTCCCATATCGACACAAAGGCCGTCTGAAACCTTTTCAGACGGCCTTGTTTTATCCGTTCGTTATCGATTTATTCGATATTTTGAACCTGTTCGCGCATTTGCTCGATCAAGACTTTCAGTTCAACCGACGCTTGCGTGCATTCAGCGGCGATGGCTTTGCTGCCCAAGGTATTGGCTTCACGGTTCAACTCTTGCATCAGGAAATCCAAACGTTTGCCTGCGCTGCCCTTGCCTTCGGTAACGATGCGGCGTACTTCGGCGATATGGGTGCGCAAACGGCTGAATTCCTCATCCACATCAGATTTTTGGATGAACAAAGCAAATTCTTGTTGCAAGCGGTCGTTGTCGATATTGCCGACGGCTTCTGCCAAACGGGCTTTGACTTTGTCCATATGTGCCTGCAGCAGGCTGGGGAACAATTCGTTCAAAGCATCCACAATCTCTTCCATGCCGTCCAGACGTTGTAGCAGGTGTTCACCCAGTTTTTTGCCTTCACGTTTGCGGGCAGCTGTGAACTCTTTCAACGCGCCGGTCAATAAATCTTTAACACCTTTCGCTAAGGCCTCGGAGTCTTCGCTCTGACCTGCCAAAACGCCGGGGAAACGCAAAACGTCGGCCACGCTCAGCTTGCCGAAATTGTGTTCCTTGCGCCATTCTTTGTTCAAATGCGCCAGCTGTGAGACCAAATCCTGATTGACTTCCAAAGTCTGACCGCCAGAAGCCGCATCTTGCAGCTGAACACGACACTCCAATTTACCGCGCGCCACAGCCGCAGCAATCTGTTCGCGCAATGCGCCTTCCAAATAGCGCAACTCTTCCGGCATACGGAATTGGACATCCAAATAACGATGGTTGACCGCGCGGATTTCCAAATTAATCCGCTTGCCGCCGCATTCGCCTGCGGCATTAGCAAAGCCGGTCATGCTGTGGATTTGAATAGTTCGTCTTGTAGCCATGGTTTTACTCCGTTTCCAAATACGAGTGAA
>NZ_JBQCVF010000455.1:0-1113 GCF_051962515.1 Neisseria sp. P0009.S007
CAAGTATCGGATGTGTTGCAATACGTTTGGGGCAAACTGATTGGCGGTGCAAAAATCATGCCTTCGCTTTCTCCGTCCAAAACCATTTCCGGCACTGTCGGCGGTATTTTATCGGCCACGGCCATTGCCGCGTTGATGGCGCCGATTACGCCGTTCTCCCACGGCCAAGCGGCCATTATCGGCTTTATCGTCTGCCTGATGGGCTTCTTTGGCGGCCTGGTTATGTCCGCCATCAAACGCGATTACGGTGTCAAAGACTGGGGCAATATGATACGCGGCCACGGCGGTATGCTTGACCGCGTGGATTCGATTTGTTTTGCCGCACCCGTGTTTTTCCACATCACCCGTTATTTCTGGAATGGCTAAACTTCAAGCCGTCTGAAAGCTGTTTTTCAGACGGCCTTTAATGATCGAAACTTCCAGTCCTACCAATTCGTTATACAATACGTAACCATTATTACTACATACACACAACATGAACAAACCCTCTCCAATCTTTCCCATTTTTCTTGCCACAATTATCTTTGCCCTCATTGTTTGGTCAGGCATCAATCCCCATGACCGCGCGGTCTGGTACGCTGAAATCATTCCCGTAGCATCCGTATTCTTCCTTCTTGTTGCCACCTACCGCATTTTCCGCTTCAGCAACCTGGCCTACTTATTCATGAGTTTCTGGCTGATTATGCATTCAATCGGTGCATACTATACTTTTGCAGATGTACCGTTTGAATCCATCAACCGCTTTTTTGAACCAATTTTGGGCGAAAACCGCAATCATTACGACCGTATTGCCCATTACATCATCGGCTTCTACGCCTATCCAATGACTGAATGGCTGCTGCGCCGCAAACTGTGCAACCTGCCGTTGGCCTTATTTTTCTCCTTGTTCTTCATTATGAGCGTGGCTGCCGCCTATGAAATTATCGAATGGCAATATGCCGTCATCGATGGTGGAGAGGCCGGACTGGAGTTCTTGGGCTCTCAAGGCGATATTTGGGACGCGCAAAAAGACATGCTTGCCGATACTTTGGGCGCGTTAACTTCCCTGTTTATTTTTATGTTTACCCGACCCGATAAACGCTTGGGTTTCTCTTAAATATATCCCTTTAAAGC
>NZ_JBQCVF010000456.1:0-1113 GCF_051962515.1 Neisseria sp. P0009.S007
CGCCTGTTACACCTTGCAAAGCCCTAATCTGCATAATTAAACGCACTTAGGTCAGACCAAAGAATCGGCCAGTTTTTGTGCCTGTGCGAAATCAATACTTCCCTCATAAATGGCGCGGCCGGTAATCGCACCGCTCACACCCTCTTTTTCAACGGCACACAATGCGTGGATATCGTCCAAATTCGTCAAACCACCGGAAGCGATAATCGGGATATTCACTGATTGAGCCAATTTAACGGTAGCCTCGATATTCACGCCACTCATCATGCCGTCGCGACCGATATCGGTATAAATAATGCTGTTGACGCCATCGTCTTCAAAACGCTTGGCCAAATCGACGACGTGATGCTCCGTTACCGTTGCCCAACCGTCTATCGCCACCATCCCGTCTTTGGCATCCAAACCGACGATAATCTGCCCCGGAAAGGCCTTACATGCCTCGCGCACAAATTCAGGATTTTTCACCGCGGCCGTACCGATAATCACATCGGTCAGCCCCAAATCCAAATACTTTTCAATGGTTCCCAAATCACGGATACCGCCGCCAAGCTGTACCGGAATATCTTTGGCTACGGCGGCCAAAATTTCTTTAATCGCCGGAAAATTTTGAGGAACGCCTGCAAATGCGCCGTTTAAATCAACCAAATGCAAACGGCGTGCGCCTTGATTGCGCCAATGCAAAGCCATCTCTGCCGGCGAATCGGAAAATACCGTCGCCTGCTCCATCAAGCCTTGTTTTAAACGAACACAGCGTCCTTCTTTCAAATCGATGGCAGGTATCAACAGCATTTTTTTCTCCTCTATTCAATTTCAGTATATTTTACACAAATTAGCGATTTTTAGCAGATTTATGTTAAAAACCTCAAATCTGCCAATTTAAAAAATTACGCAGCAGCAGCAATCCTGCCTGATGGCTTTTTTCCGTGTGAAACTGTGTGGCAAACACATTGTCCTTACCGACAATGCAGGCAAATTCATTCGGATATTCGCTGACGCCTAAAACAATCTCTTCATTTTTCGGCGCAAAATAATAGCTGTGAACAAAATAAAAATACTCGTTCTGCCCAATGTCTTGAAATAAAGGGTGCGGACGGGTTTGGCGCACTGTATTCC
>NZ_JBQCVF010000457.1:0-1111 GCF_051962515.1 Neisseria sp. P0009.S007
ATTTATGATAGGTATTGAGTATCGAACCGACAAAAGACGACAAAGAAATCAAAAAGATATAAGGAAACGTTACCCGCAGCAGGTCGATGGAGAGCTGAAACTTATCGGCTTCTTTGGCAAAACCGGGCGCAGAAACATAAATCACCCACGGCGCGGCTAGTATGCCCAGCGCAGTAACGATGACCAGCACAAACGACAACATACCGGCCACATGGCGCACAAACGCCTGCGTGGCTTCGGGAGAGCGGGTTTCTTTGTATTCCGCCAAAATCGGTACAAAGGCTTGGGCAAATGCGCCTTCTGCAAACACGCGCCGCAGCAGGTTGGGCAGTTTGAACGCGACAAAAAACGCATCCGTCGCCATGCCTGCACCAAACGCACGGGCAATAATCGTATCGCGCACAAAGCCCAAAATGCGCGACACCATCGTCAGGCTGCCAACCTTGGCCAAGGCTCCCAATAAATTCATGTATTTTCCTTACTTGTCTTTCAGGCCGTCTGAAAATCCGGCTTCCTCCAATACTGCCGCCGCCGCCAATGCTGCCGTATCTTTTTTCAACAGCAGATGCAAGGCGTGGAAATCCTGTTCCAACGCGGCTACGGCTTCAGGGCGGTCATACCAGTCTGCCACGGCCTGCGCCAGTTTTTCAGGGACGGCATCGTGTTGCAGCAGCTCGGGAACGGCGGCTTTACCCAACAGAATATTAGGCAAACCGACATGCGGCACTTTGATTTTGCGTTTCACATACGCATAAGTCAGCGGCGAAATTTTGTAGCTGATAACCATAGGCCGCTTGCACAAGGCCACTTCCAAAGTCGCCGTACCGCTGGTGACCAATACCACGTCGGCAGCGGTGCAAACCGTATCCGACTGCTTGTCGGTCAATGTAATGGGAAGGGCGGCAAATTCAGGTTGCGCCAAAATTTCACTAATGCGTTTGCGCGTTGCGACCGTCGCCACAGGCAGCAAAAACCGTGCCTGCGGATAACGTTTCAGCAGCAATAAGGCCGTCTGAAAAAACACCGCCGCCATATAATCGATTTCGCTCACGCGGCTGCCGGGCAAGATGGCAAACACGGGCACGTCCGCAGGTACGCCCAGCTTCTGCCG
>NZ_JBQCVF010000458.1:0-1109 GCF_051962515.1 Neisseria sp. P0009.S007
AACTTTTTCAGACGGCCTGTGCAGTCGTCAAGGACGGCCGGTTAAGCCAGGGCTTCCTTAATGATGTCTTTCACTGCCGTTGCATTATTAGGGACAACACGGACCCGTTGTGGCAGATTTTCCAAGCCTTCCAATGCGGCAGGGCGGGGGATGGAAACTTCGCCGACAGCCTCATGGATGGTGGCTTCAAATTTGGCAGCTAATGCGGTTTCGAGGCAGACGATGGTTTCGCCGGCTTCGCGGACTTCACGGGCAACTTTGACGCCATCGGCTGTATGCGGATCAATCAATTCACGGTCTTGTTCGTAAACCTGTTTGATGGTGGCAAGGCGGTTGGCATGGGTTGATTTGCCGGAAACAAAGCCATATTGTTGATGTACTTTGTTTAAGGCAAATTCCAAATTGAAACCTTTGCCGGAGCCTACTTCAGCCCATAATGTTTTGATTTCGTCTGCATCACGGTCCATCAGGTCAAACACAAAACGCTCGAAGTTGGAGGCTTTGGAAAT
The DNA here is from genome assembly GCF_051962515.1 of Neisseria sp. P0009.S007. Taxonomy (NCBI): domain Bacteria; kingdom Pseudomonadati; phylum Pseudomonadota; class Betaproteobacteria; order Neisseriales; family Neisseriaceae; genus Neisseria; species Neisseria sp. P0009.S007. The sequence goes on from NZ_JBQCVF010000458.1 coordinate 510, forward strand.
ATCCATAGACGGGCTGGAAGTGACGTGGGTGTGTTCGCTGTTGCGCGGGCGGTATGCACCGGTTTTGAAAAATTCGTCCAATACGTCGTTTTCATTGGTGGCAACAATCAAGCGATGGATAGGCAGGCCCATTTGACGGGCGATATGGCCGGCGCAGACATTGCCAAAGTTGCCGCTTGGTACGCAGAAGCTGACTTTTTCGTCATTGCTCGAAGTGGCATTGAAATAACCGGCAAAGTAGTACACGACTTGGGCGACAATACGGCCCCAGTTGATGGAGTTGACTGTGCCGATATGGTATTTGGCTTTGAATTCGGCATCGTTTTGTACGGCTTTGACGATGTCTTGGCAGTCGTCAAACATGCCTTCAACGGCGATATTGTGGATGTTGGCATCTTGCAGGCTGAACATTTGCGCGCGTTGGAATGCGCTCATTTTGCCTTCCGGAGACAGCATGAAGACATTGACGCCTTTTTTACCGCGCAGGGCATATTCGGCGGCAGAGCCGGTGTCGCCGCTGGTTGCGCCTAAGATATTGAGTTCTTTGCCTTCTTTGTTCAATACATATTCAAACGCATTGCCCAAGAATTGCATGGCCAT
>NZ_JBQCVF010000459.1:0-1103 GCF_051962515.1 Neisseria sp. P0009.S007
TTTCAGACGGCCTGACGGCTGGGTCAAAGTCCTGATTAACGGTTTTTCAAAATATCGGCAAAATATTCGGTCACTTCCGCCAAACGTCCGCCCTGCTCGGCATAAGGCTGCATGACGGCCACCAGCTGCTCCAACACTTCGCGCGTTTCGGTTTGCGCGTGTTCGCGGTAGAGCCACATATTTTGCATGGTCACCGTGGTCAATGCCTCGCGTACATTAAGCAAGAGTAAGTGGCGGCAAGACTCATAGCCTTGGCGCAAATCGCCGGCCGCATATGCGGTAACCGACAATTCATAATCAATGTCCAACTGATAAACATTGCTTTGGACAAAAAGAATATCGTCGTTCGGGAACGGGATGCGTTTCGCCATCAGGCCGATTGCATGGGAAATGCGGTATTTTCCTTCCTGACGCAGCATGGTTTGCGCAAGGTAGAGACACTCGGCACGGCGCGGGTTGTAATCGTAGCCTGCCAACCAAGTCGCCAAGGCTTCATCGCGTTTGCCCATTAATTTGTAGCACTCGCCCAACTGTTGGTAAGAAACCGACACTTCCTCGATCCAACCGCCCAACTCGATGCGTTTTTTAAACCATTCGCTCGCACGCTCGGGCATATCAGAATCCCAATAAGAACGTGCCGCATAAAAGGCGTAACGCGGTTTCAGGTCTTCATCTTCAGGGCTGTAAAACGCTTTTTCCAAAGAAACGGCGTCAAGCAGGTATTTGTTCGCCATATTGCTGCGTGCGCCGAAACGGCCGCTGAGAACCGTATAGTCGCCATGAAGCGTGGCTTCACTGGTATCTTGTTTGTCGGTCTCGATAAATTCGTGCAACACGCCGCGCCAGTAGAATGTTCCGTCATTACGCAACAACAGCGGACGATAATAAACCACGCTGCCCATGGCATTTCTCATGCGGAGGCGGTAGCGGTCGGCTGTCAGCTCGGGCAATTCTAATTTGCCTTCAAAGCGGTCGTCCGCATCAAAAATCAACACGTAATCGGTTTTGTCTTTTGCGTGTTTCAAAGCCTGATTGCGGTTGTATGCAAAATTTTGCCAACCATCATGATGAATCTCACCTGCGATGCCCTTTGCATCGAAAAA
>NZ_JBQCVF010000460.1:0-1103 GCF_051962515.1 Neisseria sp. P0009.S007
TTTTGACGGTATTCGAACACGGCACGGTAGTCGGTGTCGTATTCCAATGGCTGTAAAGGAAACAGCGCAAATTGGCGTTCGGTCAGGAGGCGGTTTGGGTCATTATCTTTATCTAAGATTTTGACATCTCTGATTTCTTTTGTGTCCCGATACAGTTTGAACGAACGCATTTTGACCGGAGGCGATTGTTCTGAGAATGCGATGCTGACCGGATTGCCGGTCATTTCATAATACGGCATAGGGTCGGGACGTTCGCCGTGGAAAACCGGTGAGGCGAAATTGCCTTGCGGATAGGTGATGTAAGGCCGGAGTTTGCGGTTGGAGATTTCATCCGCATAAACAATGGCATGACCATGACAGGCATCTTGATAAAACGAACGGCTGAGGTCGGAGAGTGGGCGGTTTTTTTGGCAGATGCTGTTGAATCTGCTGTCGCCTTGATTGATGCTCAACGCGATTTGTTTACCTTGCGATTCAAATGCCGCTCCGGCCTCGTCTATATTTTGATCGAGTAAGGAGAGGCGGTGGTAAATCGCCGTCATTAGATTGTCCAGTTGATGTTGGGCAGGTAGATGGTCGTTGATTTTTTCGTTTGGCGGATGCTGGCCGGTGCCGACGTTTTCATGCACGCCTTTATAGGCATAACCGGCTTTGCGCGTGCGGTCTGATGGGCGTGGACCTGTATAAAAGGGATTGCGTGTATTGTGTTCGTCATGTCCGTCGTCAGGGTTTTGCAGCAGATAGCGGGCATGATTACGCGCGGCGCGTTCGAGTGTGGCTGAGTGCGCCAGTGCGGGCAGATTGGCTGAGGCGCGGAGGAAATTTAAATACGCCAAGGCGTCAAAATCGGCAACAGCAGTACGATTTTGCGGCGGTTGGGCGTAGATGAGCTGGTCTTCGGAATAGCGATGGGTTTCGTAGTATTGGAATATGCCGAGGGCAACGGCAAAACCACCCAGCCAGTAAAGAATGTGTTTCATTATATGTACTGCGTTCAGACGGCCTTGAGCGTGTAGATGTTTCCCCTTGAAACTCATGCCGTTAAATGATTATTTTGATAGCGGCTTGACTTGGAATGCTTCAGGATGGGATTTGAAATATTC
>NZ_JBQCVF010000461.1:0-1103 GCF_051962515.1 Neisseria sp. P0009.S007
TTTTTCGATGCAAAGGGCATCGCAGGTGAGATTCATCATGATGGTTGGCAAAATTTTGCATACAACCGCAATCAGGCGTTGAAACACGCAAAAGACAAAACCGATTATGTGTTGATTTTTGATGCGGACGACCGCTTTGAAGGCAAATTGGAATTGCCCGAGCTGACCGCCGACCGTTACCGCCTCCGCATGCGAAATGCCATGGGCAGCGTGGTTTATTACCGTCCGCTGTTGTTGCGCAATGACGGTACATTCTACTGGCGCGGCGTGTTGCACGAATTTATCGAAACTGACAAACAAGATACCAGCGAAGCCACGCTTCATGGCGACTATACGGTTCTCAGCGGCCGTTTCGGCGCACGCAGCAATATGGCGAACAAGTACCTGCTTGACGCCGTTTCTTTGGAAAAAGCGTTTTACAGCCCAGAAGATGAAGACCTGAAACCGCGTTACGCCTTTTATGCGGCGCGTTCTTATTGGGATTCCGATATGCCCGAGCGTGCAAGCGAATGGTTTAAAAAACGCATCGAGTTGGGCGGTTGGATAGAGGAAGTGACGGTTTCTTACCAACAGCTGGGCGAGTGCTACAAATTAATGGGCAAACGCGATGAAGCCTTGGCAACTTGGTTGGCAGGCTACGATTACAACCCGCGCCGCGCCGAGTGCCTCTACCTTGCGCAAACCATGCTGCGTCAGGAAGGGAAATACCGCATTTCCCATGCAATCGGCCTGATGGCGAAACGTATCCCGTTCCCGAAAGACGATATTCTTTTTGTCCAAAGCAATGTCTATCAGTTGGACATCGACTATGAATTGTCGGTTACCGCCTATGCGGCCGGCGATTTGCGCCAAGGCTATGAGTCTTGCCGCCACTTGCTCTTGCTTAATGTACGCGAGGCATTGACTACGGTGACCATGCAAAATATGTGGCTCTACCGCGAACACGCGCAAACCGAAACGCGCGAAGTGTTGGAGCAGTTGGTGGCCGTCATGCAGCCTTATGCCGCGCAGGGCGGACGTTTGGTAGAAGTGACCGAATATTTTGCCGATATTTTGAAAAACCGTTAATCAGGACTTTGACCCAGCCGTCAGGCCGTCTGAAA
>NZ_JBQCVF010000462.1:0-1102 GCF_051962515.1 Neisseria sp. P0009.S007
TCGGTTACCGACAGCAACAGACCGTTGCCGGCATATTCGAAACGGGTGATGTGTTTCAGCGGGTCGGTATGGGTCAGCAGGTTACCCGCTTCGTCATAGGTATAGCCGTGGTAACAGCTTTCGGCATCGCTTTTACGGATCAGACGGTAGTTGTCGTCATAGTCGAAATGCAGGATGACGCCGTCCGGACGGATAATGCTTTCTACCTGGCCTTCGTTGCTGTATTGATAACGGGTAACGCGTCCCATTGCATCGGTATGGCTGAGCAGACGGCCCAAGTCGTCGCGTTCCATCAGGTTGGTACTGCCGTCGGCAAACACCCGTTTGGTCAACTCATTGTTGTAGTCGTAATGATATTGCTCGGTACGGCCCAATATGTCGGTTACCTCGGTGTAACCTTCGTGATAGGTAAAACGCCATTCCTCGCCCAAAGAAGTCCGGTTGCGGATGACTTTGCCGGTCGGGGTGTAATGGTCGTATTCGTATTCCGATACCAATCCGGCCGCATCCGTATGCGACACCATCAGATTGTTTTTATAGCCGAAGCTGCGTTTGACATTACCGTCGCGGCCGATGACGCGGATCAGGTCACCACTGCCGTCGTATTCATAGCGGACCAGCGGCATACCGACCCGGACCGTTTCGCCAAAGGATGGTAAACCCTCCAACAGCGACACCGACAGCAGCCGCATTCTAGGCGACTGCTCATCGGCCACATTGCCGAAGTTTAGCGAGAACACCCGGCCGTTGCCGTCGATGACGTATTGCGGCAGACCGGTCAGCGGATGATAGACGAAACGCTGATGGTTGCCGTTGGCGTCTTCCACCGCGACCAGCGGGAAGAGGGTGGAATCTTCATCAGAACCGTCCTCCGCCACCACCAAAGGCGCAAAACGCAGCGCTATCGAACCGTCCAGAGAAGCAATGACATAATGGCCGTCCGGGTTCTTGCTGAACCAAATCTGTTCGCTCTCAAACAATACCGGCTCTTCGTCATCTTCATCGACTTCCGGCAAAGGGAACAAACGGCCCTGATCGTCGATATAGGCCAATCCGGCCGCATCGCGGATAATGCGCTGGCAGCCCGGTACGCTCCAGCCCT
>NZ_JBQCVF010000463.1:0-1102 GCF_051962515.1 Neisseria sp. P0009.S007
GAATATTTCAAATCCCATCCTGAAGCATTCCAAGTCAAGCCGCTATCAAAATAATCATTTAACGGCATGAGTTTCAAAGAAAAAGAGCCGTAGCTCAAGGCCGTCTGAACGCAGTACATATAATGAAACACATTCTTTACTGGCTGGGTGGTTTTGCCGTCACCCTCGGCATATTCCAATACTACGAAACCCATCGCTATTCCGAAGACCAGCTCATCTATGCCCAACCGCCACAAAATCGTTCTGCCGTTGCCGATTTTGACGCTTTGGCGTATTTAAACTTCCTCCGCGCCTCAGCCAATCTGCCCGCACTGGCGCACTCAGCCACACTCGAACGTGCCGCGCGCAATCATGCCCGCTATCTGCTGCAAAACCCTGACGACGGACATGACGAACACAATACACACAATCCCTTTTATACAGGCCCACGCCCATCAGACCGCACGCGCAAAGCCGGTTATGCCTATAAAGGCGTGCACGAAAACGTCAGCACCGGCCAGCATCCGCCAAACGAAAAAATCAACAGCCATCTACCTGCCCAACATCAGCTGGATAATCTGATGACGGCGATTTACCACCGTCTCTCCTTACTCGATCAAAATATCGACGAGGCCGGAGCCGCATTTGAATCGCAAGGCAAACAAATCGCGCTGAGCATCAATCAGGGCGACAGCAGATTCAACAGCCTCTGCCAAAAAAACCGCCCCCTCTCCGACCTCAGCCGCTCGTTTTATCAAGATGCCTGTCATGGCCATTCCATTGTTTATGCGGATGAAATCTCCAACCGCAAATTCCGGCCTTACATCACCTATCCGCAAGGCAACTTCGCTTTACCGGTTTTCCATGGCGAACGTCCCGACCCTATGCCTCATTATGAAATGACCGGCAATCCGGTCAGCATCGCGTTCTCAGAACAATCGCCTCCGGTCAAAATGCGTTCGTTCAAACTGTATCAGGACACAAAAGAAATCAGAGACGTCAAAATATTAGATAAAGATAATGACCCAAACCGCCTCCTGACCGACCGCCAATTTGCGCTGTTTCCTTTACAGCCATTGGAATACGACACCGACTACCGTGCCGTGTTCGAATACCGTCAAAA
>NZ_JBQCVF010000464.1:0-1102 GCF_051962515.1 Neisseria sp. P0009.S007
ACCGACGCATTCCGCCGCCCCGAACGTTTTCAGACGGCCTTAAACGTCTGCGTGGCCGACAAACAAGGCCGTCTGAATCTTGAAAACACGCCTTATCCGCAACGTGAACACTGGCTGGCCTTACTTGAGGCCGCCAATCAAGTAGATGCAGGCAAAATTGCCGCCGAGTGCCGCGCACAAGGCAAAGCCCATTTAATTGCCGAACAAATCGATCATGCCCGCTTGGCGCAAATTAGGCCGCTGCAAAAAGCGTATCAGGCTGAAAAAATAGGAGGCTATTGATGGCATCTTCGCGTTATAAAATCGAACGCATGCCCGACGGCATTGCCGTATCTGCTCGTGTTGTACATGACTCGCAGGAAATCGGTTTTACCGCGGTATTTCTTATGTTTTCCTTTGTTCTTACATGCATCGCGCCGTTTTACCTTGAAGAGCACTATTTCACTAATTTAGAAGCCATTCTCATCCCTTTACTTTTTACTTTCTACTTAGTCGGTTCACTTGTTTACGGCCTTCTTTGGCAACTTTTCGGACGTGAAAACATCAAGATCCGTAACCATACGCTGTCTCATGGTTATACCTTGTTTTCCATTGGGCGTTGGCGTAGTTTCCCGTTGTCAGAAATCTCCGAATGGCATTCTCGTGACCATATTCCCCAAGCTCCTGTTGCACAAGGAAGGAAACAGAGGTTGCCAAACGAAAACCTCTACCAAAATGGTATGAAACGAAAAATTCACAATGTCCCCAATATTTTACGTATCCAAAAATGTGTACAAGGTGCATGGTCTTTCGATTATCAGGGAAAAACCATACGTATCGGCGATTTTTTTGATAGCCGCGATTTTCAGGCAGTCAATATTGAATTGAACAGATTTATCCCCACATTCGCCAAAGCCCGTCAACTTAAAGACGCCCTTTGAAACAGCCGACACGATATCCGCTATAATCCGCACCTTAACCATCTTATTTCAACAATAAAATCATGACTATCCAGACCAATTTACTTCACGAAAAAATCAGCAATAAAGATTATCAACGCCTCATTGTCAAACACAGCGAATCTTTCAGCGACGGCGAAATCTGCCTATTGAATGAGATTTTG
>NZ_JBQCVF010000465.1:0-1102 GCF_051962515.1 Neisseria sp. P0009.S007
GCGTATTCGGCGGTTTCCATCAGATTCAGACGGCCTTCAACCTGCCCTATTATCTGAAAAACCTGCTGTGGTTTGCCTTGCCTGCCTGGCCGCTGGCAGCATGGACGCTCAGCCGCACGCGTATCCACGATAAAAACTGGGGCATTCTGAGCCTGTCGTGGCTGGTTATTATGACAGCCCTACTTGCCATCAACCCGCAACGCCTGCAAGACAACCTCGTTTGGCTGTTGCCGCCGCTCGCCCTGCTCGGCGCGGCACAACTGGACGGCCTGCGTCGCGGTGCAGTGGCATTTATCAACTGGTTCGGCATCATGGCATTCGGTTTGATTGCCGTCTTCCTGTGGCTGGGCTTTTTCGCCATGAACTACGGCTGGCCTGCCAAACTGGCCGAACGCGCCGCCTATTTCAGCCCGTATTACATCCCCGACATTGACCCGATTCCGATGACCGTCGCCCTGCTGTTTACCCCGTTATGGCTCTGGGCGATTACGCGTAAAAACATCCGTGGCCGCCAAGCCGTAACCAACTGGGCAGCCGGCGTGACCTTGGCCTGGGCCTTGCTGATGACCCTGTTTTTACCATGGCTCAACGCCGCCAAAAGCCATGCGCCGGTGGTTCACCAAATGGAAGCCGCGCTTTCTTCCGAATTGAAACAGAAAATTTCAGACGGCCTCGAATGTATCAGCATCGACGGCCAAGACCAGCGCACACGAATCGCGTGGACACAATACAGCCATATTAAAACCACGACCGACAACCCATCCTGCCGCTACCGCCTCATCCGCCAAGCCGCCAACATCGGCGCACCTTCGGGCTGGCAAACCTTGTGGCAAGGCGCAAGACCGCGCAACAAAGCCGAGACTTTCCTATTGCTGGAAAAAACTTCAGCGCAATAAATCACACCAGCCTCAAAACTGAATACCCCTGGTTCAACAAAGGCCGTCTGAAAGAACTTTTATCCTTTCAGACGGCCTTTGACTTACTTTAACACCGCTTCCCGTACAATGGCCCTTTTCCCTTATCTGCCTAAAAACATGAAACCCAACCGCCTTTTGCCCCTCGTCCTCTTATTGACCGCCCTCTCCGCCCATGCCAAAGATTT
>NZ_JBQCVF010000466.1:0-1102 GCF_051962515.1 Neisseria sp. P0009.S007
GGGCAGAATACATCAAGTTTGGTCGTACCTTGTTTCGGCAGCTGATCAAACAGGGCTTGCGTGCTGGGCTTGACCCATTGGGATTTGCCAAACTGGCTTTGGAAAGAAACGATGTATTCTTGTTCGGACAAGCCCAATGCCTGCGCGAGCAGTTTGGCGGTATGGTGGCACTCGTCAGGATAGGGGTCGCCGTCGTCGTGATGCTTTTGCGGAATGCCGTGGAAACTCAACATCAGTTTTTCGCCGCGTCCGTTTTGGGCCCAATAGGCTTCAATATGCTGCTTCATGGCTTGAATATAGGCGGCATCGTCGTAATAACGGGAGACAGTGCGGACGCTCATTTGGTTGCGTTGCAGCAATAACTCTTGAAATACTTTATCCAAAGCCGCGCCGGTAGAAGAGCCGGCATATTGCGGATAGAGCGGAATGACCAGCAATTTGCCTACGCCTTGGGCTTTGAGTTCCGCCAAAACGTCGGCAACGCTTGGATTGCCGTAAGTCATGGCATGACGGACGATGACATCGGGCAAATGTTTGGCCAGGGCTTCTGCTTGGCGGCGCGTGTAAACCTCAAGCGGCGAACCTTCTTTAAACCAAACTTTTTCATAGGCATGCGCGCTTTTTTTCGGGCGAAAAGTCAATACCAAGCCGCGCAATATCGGTTGCCATAGGAGCTTGGGCAGTTCGACAACACGTTGATCGGACAGAAATTCTTTCAAGTAGGGCTTGACTGCGGCAGCAGTGGGCGCGTTAGGCGTTCCGAGGTTGAGCAGTAGGACTGCGGTACGGTTTTGTGCGGTGTAGGTTAAGGGAGGTTCGGTATGGAAACGGGACATGATTGTGCTTTATTAATTAAGAATATTGAGGCCGTCTGAAAAGCAGTGTGAATTAAAACCTGATTTCAGACGGCCTTTTAAAGAATTAATCCACACCGCGGGCGCGGTTTTCATGGAATTGCGCCTGCCAATCGGTAAATTTGCCTTGCTCGATGGCTTCGCGCATTTCTGCCATGATGACTTGGTAGAAGTGCAGATTGTGGATGGTGTTGAGCTGTGCGCCCAAGATTTCGCCGACACGGTGCAGATGGTGCAGGTAGGAGCGG
>NZ_JBQCVF010000467.1:0-1102 GCF_051962515.1 Neisseria sp. P0009.S007
ATAAAATATAGATGAAGTGCAGCACACAAAAATTAATACTACACCTCCAACAAAACTACTAGAACCCAACCCTCAACATGAAAATTCCCTCAAACCACCCCAGTCATTAGCACCTTATTTTCAAGCAGCCTTAACTGCTTTGCGTCCGCCCAACGCTTTTCTTCCATCTCGCTTACATAATTTGCAACAAAATCTGTGTAAATATATTTTACGCGAACAATTTCAAGGTAAAACAGACGAAGAATGTGAAACAACGACTGCTCATATTATTAATAAACTTAAAACACAAAACTTAATTAGTGTTGATGAGCAAGGTATAGTGATTTACCACATCAGTGACAATGATCTATTACAGAAAATCCAACGTTATATTTTGAATATCAAACCCAAAACTTATACTGATTTTCAAGATGCCGTACAGAAACGTGCAGATGCTCTCTCACTTACTATTAGTCAAGCTGATATTCAAGCCTTTGCACGCCATTTACGCGAACAAAACCATATTCGCCAAAACAATGGAAAAATTGAATATGCTCCATTTCCCCATACTAATCCCAATCCCATATCTCAAAAGAAAATACTCCATTTGCCTGATGAAACCATGTGGAAAAAAGTAATTGCCGCACTGTCAGTTGAACCATCAAAACGCCCAGGTAAAGTCAATACATTACGAAACACTATAAAAGCACATGCAAAATCCAACAATCATGAAACTGAAAAACTATTACAGCATCTACTGAATAGAAAAGTTCTTAGCATTGATGGTACGAATATCACTTATCTTAAATAGGCTCACGGAATCAAAATATTTAATTATTAACTAATCCCCCATGAAACCCTCCCTCAAAACCTCCCTACTCAAGCTGATTTCAGTCGGTATCTTGTTTTACACCAGCTACGGCATCTCCAATCATTATGCAGCATCGCTGGACTATGTGCCTGAAATCGCTTTTACATGGGAAAGCAATATTCCGTTTTGGGCATGGACGATTGTGCCTTATTGGTCGCTAAACCTGATGTATGCTGCGGCATTTTTTCTTTGCCGTGATACACATGAACAAAACCGATATGTAGCGCACCTTGTAGCCGCCCAACTGATTGC
>NZ_JBQCVF010000468.1:0-1101 GCF_051962515.1 Neisseria sp. P0009.S007
TCCTACGTCAAACCCCGTCTGAACGGCGAAATGTACTACGGCGAAAGCCCGATTCAAGCGGAAGACCACGAAAGCTCGTTCACCTTCTGGAACACCGGCCGCCAATGGCTGACCGGTCTGTCTTATCAGTTTGAAAACCCCAAACTCGAAATCGGCTGGCGCGGCCGCTACGCCCAAAGCGTGAAATACACCGACGTCGCCCGCGGACAAGGCACGATACACGGCAAGAAATCAGGCTACGGCGTACACGACATCTACGCCAACTGGCAGCCGCTGAAAAAAGACAACCTGAACGTCAACTTCGCCGTCAACAACATCGGCAACAAGCAATACCGTTCGCACAGCCAACGCTTCCCTGACGGCAACGGACGCATGCCCTTCTACGAACGCGGCCGCGAGTTTGCCTTGGGCGTGAACTATCGTTTCTGATGATACGAACGACGTTATAAAGAAACCAAAGGCCGTCTGAAATTCAGTTTTCAGACGGCCTTTTATAATTCGTAGACAATTTGATTTTAAAGTATCTCCTCTCCCTTTCTAGTTACACAACGGATTATCCAGTCTTCAAATCTTCTCCATTGGGCTTCTTTTCCAAATCGGTCATGATTTGATTCCTTCTGAAAACTGACTACCAATTCTTCCAATATAAATAAAATATTATATAGATCATCTCCAGTGCCGTCTGAAAATATAAGGCTGTATTTTTACATTTAACCATGACGTTGGAGTTTAAAAATACAATCCAAATATTCATTACACTTTTACTGTAAACCATTTGACAAAGTCATCTTTAAAGCTATAATATTTCTCATATATGATTTTTGTTATATATGTTTATTTATAGACAATCCATTCTTAAACAAGGAGCAATAAAATGAAACGAAACTTGGGTACTTTAGATCGCGTAATCCGTATTGTTATCGGTGTTGCGCTGATTGCTGCAGCCGCTACCGGACAAATTGGCTGGTGGGGTTGGCTGGGCATCATCCCCCTGGGTACAGCACTGATTGGCAACTGTGCGCTGTACAGCTTATTGGGCATCAACACCTGCCGCATCAACAAAAAATAACGAAGGCAAAACATGAGTACGGTCGGACAACT
>NZ_JBQCVF010000469.1:0-1100 GCF_051962515.1 Neisseria sp. P0009.S007
GCCATCATGGGAGATGAGGGCCGTCTGAAACCTTTTGAGCAACTGCGCCACAGCAACATCATTACCCAGCCTTTCCTGCGCAAACTCGGCTCTTTCCTCGGCTCAAAATACTATCAATGGAAAGACAGCCACTAAATCCAAGCAACAAACATATTTCAGACGGCGGCAGATTCAAGTAAAATTCAGGCCATCTGAAAGCTTAGATACGACAAAATTCAATCATTTATCAGCAAGGAAACCATCATGAGCAACCATCATAAACTCATCATCCTCGGCTCCGGCCCTGCCGGCTATACTGCCGCCGTGTATGCTGCCCGTGCCAACCTCAACCCTGTAATCATTACCGGCGTTGAGCAAGGCGGACAACTGATGACCACCACCGAAGTGGACAACTGGCCTGCCGATGCCGAAGGCGTACAAGGTCCGGAACTGATGGCTCGTTTCCAAGCTCATGCCGAACGCTTCGGTACTGAAATGATTTTTGACCAAATCCACACCGTTGATTTGCAAAACCGTCCGTTTACCCTCAAAGGCGATATGGGCGAATACACTTGCGATGCACTCATCGTTGCCACCGGCGCATCCGCCAAATATTTAGGTTTGCCAAGCGAAGAAACCTTTGCCGGAAAAGGCGTTTCCGCCTGTGCGACTTGCGATGGTTTCTTCTACAAAAAACAAGATGTTGCCGTAGTCGGCGGTGGCAATACCGCTGTGGGAGAAGCACTCTACCTTGCCAATATCGCCAACACCGTTACCCTGATTCACCGCCGCGATAGCTTCCGTGCCGAAAAAATCATGGTGGACAAACTGATGCAACGCGTCGAAGAAGGCAAAATCATCCTCAAGCTCAACAGCTCGGTTGATGAAATCTTGGGCGACGAAAGCGGCGTTACCGGTGCACGCCTGAAACACAATGACGGCAGTACTGAAGAAATCGCTGTAAAAGGCGTTTTCATCGCCATCGGCCACAAACCCAACACCGATATCTTCAAAGGTCAACTCGATATGGATGAAACCGGCTACCTGAAAACCAAAGGCGGTACCGGTGACAATGTCGGCGCAACCAATATCGAAGGCGTATGGGCGGCAGGCGACGTCAA
>NZ_JBQCVF010000470.1:0-1100 GCF_051962515.1 Neisseria sp. P0009.S007
TTGACGTCGCCTGCCGCCCATACGCCTTCGATATTGGTTGCGCCGACATTGTCACCGGTACCGCCTTTGGTTTTCAGATATCCGGTTTCATCCATATCGAGTTGGCCTTTGAAAATATCGGTGTTGGGTTTGTGGCCGATAGCGATGAAAACGCCTTTGACGGCGATTTCTTCAGTGCTGCCGTCATTGTGTTTCAGGCGTGCACCGGTAACGCCGCTTTCGTCGCCCAAGATTTCATCAACCGAGCTGTTAAACTTGAGGATGATTTTGCCTTCTTCGACCCGTTGCATCAGCTTGTCCACCATGATTTTTTCGGCACGGAAGCTGTCACGGCGGTGAATCAGGGTAACGGTGTTGGCGATATTGGCAAGGTAGAGGGCTTCTCCCACAGCGGTATTGCCACCGCCGACTACGGCAACATCTTGTTTTTTATAGAAGAAACCATCGCAAGTTGCACAGGCGGAAACGCCTTTACCGGCAAAAGCTTCTTCGCTTGGTAAACCTAAATATTTGGCGGATGCGCCGGTGGCAACGATGAGCGCATCGCAGGTGTATTCGCCCATATCGCCTTTGAGGGTGAAAGGACGGTTTTGCAAATCAACGGTGTGGATTTGGTCGAAAATCATTTCAGTACCGAAGCGTTCGGCATGAGCTTGGAAACGGGCCATCAGTTCCGGACCTTGTACACCTTCGGCATCGGCAGGCCAGTTGTCCACTTCGGTGGTGGTCATCAATTGTCCTCCTTGCTCAACGCCGGTAATGATTACAGGGTTGAGGTTGGCACGGGCGGCATAGACGGCGGCCGTATAGCCGGCAGGGCCGGAGCCGAGGATGATGAGTTTGTGATGGTTGCTCATGATGGTTTCCTTGCTGATAAATGATTGAATTTTGTCGTATCTAAGCTTTCAGACGGCCTGAATTTTACTTGAATCTGCCGCCGTCTGAAATATGTTTGTTACTTGGGTTTAGTGGCTGTCTTTCCATTGATAGTATTTTGAGCCGAGGAAAGAGCCGAGTTTGCGTAGGAAAGGCTGGGTAATGATGTTGCTGTGGCGCAGTTGCTCAAAAGGTTTCAGACGGCCCTCATCTCCCATGATGGC
>NZ_JBQCVF010000471.1:0-1097 GCF_051962515.1 Neisseria sp. P0009.S007
TCTTTTCAACTCGACAGCGGCGAGAAAATCGGTTTAATCGGCCGCAACGGTGCGGGTAAGTCTTCGTTTTTAAAAATTCTCGCCGGTGTGCAAAAGCTCGACGATGGGCAGATTATTGTTCAAAACAACCTCAAAATCGTTTATGTACCGCAGGAATCCTTTTTTGATAAGGACGCAACCGTATTTGATACCGTTGCCGAAGGATTGGGAGAAATTCGCAATTTATTGCGCCGTTATCATCATGTCAGCCATGAGTTGGAAAATGGTTCGAGTGAGGCTTTATTGAAAGAACTCAACGAATTACAACTCGAAATTGAAGCGAAGGACGGCTGGAAGCTGAATGCGGCAGTCAAGCAGACTTTGGGGGAACTCGGTTTGCCGGAAAACGAAAAAATCGGCAACCTATCCGGCGGTCAGAAAAAGCGTGTCGCTTTGGCGCAGGCTTGGGTGCAAAAGCCCGACGTATTGCTGCTGGACGAGCCGACCAACCATTTGGATATTGACGCAATTATTTGGCTGGAAAATCTGCTTAAAGCGTTTGAAGGCAGCTTGGTCGTGATTACCCACGACCGCCGTTTTCTGGACAACATCGCCACGCGCATCGTCGAACTAGACCGCGGCATTCTGCGCTCCTATCCTGGCTCGTTCTCCAAATACAGCGAGAAAAAAGCGCAAGAGTTGGCGGTTGAAGCAGAACACAACCGCCTCTTCGACAAATTTCATGCTCAGGAAGAAGCGTGGATACGTAAAGGCATCGAAGCGCGCCGTACCCGTAATGAAGGCCGCGTGCGCCGTTTGGAAGAACTGCGCCGCCAGCGCGCCGAACGCCGCAACGTACAAGGGCAGGTTAACTTTAAGCTCGACAGCGGCGAAAAAAGCGGCAAAATCATCGCCGAGCTGGAACACGCTTCGTTTGCCTATGGTGACAAAGTCATCATGGACAAATTCTCCGCCATCTTGCAGCGCGGCGACAAAATCGGCTTAATCGGTCCAAACGGCATCGGCAAAACCACCTTCCTCAAGCTGATTTTGGGCGAATTGCAGCCGACCTACGGCAGAATCCGTATCGGCAGTAAACAGGAAGTTGCTTATTTCGA
>NZ_JBQCVF010000472.1:0-1097 GCF_051962515.1 Neisseria sp. P0009.S007
TCGAAATAAGCAACTTCCTGTTTACTGCCGATACGGATTCTGCCGTAGGTCGGCTGCAATTCGCCCAAAATCAGCTTAAGGAAGGTGGTTTTACCGATACCGTTTGGACCGATTAAGCCGATTTTGTCGCCGCGCTGCAAAATGGCGGAGAATTTGTCCATGATGACTTTGTCGCCATAGGTAAAAGAAGCGTGTTCCAATTCGGCGATGATTTTGCCGCTTTTTTCGCCGCTGTCGAGCTTAAAGTTGACCTGCCCTTGTACATTGCGGCGCTCGGCGCGCTGGCGGCGCAGCTCTTCCAAACGGCGCACGCGGCCTTCATTACGGGTACGGCGCGCTTCTATGCCTTTGCGTATCCATGCTTCTTCCTGAGCATGGAATTTATCAAACAAGCGGTTATGTTCCGCCTCGACTGCCAACTCTTGCGCTTTTTTCTCGCTGTATTTGGAGAACGATCCGGGATAGGAGCGCAGAGTGCCGCGGTCGAGTTCGACGATGCGCGTGGCGATATTGTCCAAAAAACGGCGGTCGTGGGTAATCACAACCAAGCTGCCTTCAAATGCTTTGAGCAGGTTTTCCAGCCAGATAATCGCGTCGATGTCCAAATGGTTGGTCGGTTCGTCCAGTAGCAATACGTCGGGCTTTTGCACCCAAGCCTGCGCCAGGGCGACGCGCTTTTTCTGCCCGCCGGAGAGGTTGCCGATTTTTTCGTTTTCCGGCAAACCGAGTTCGCCCAATGTCTGCTTGACTGCCGCATCCAGTTTCCAGCCGTCCTTCGCTTCGATTTCAAGCTGCAATTCGTTGAGCTCTTTCAACAAAGTCTCACTCGAACCATTTTCTAACTCATGGCTGACATGATGATAACGGCTCAATAAATCGCGAATTTCGCCCAATCCTTCGGCAACGGTATCAAATACGGTTGCATCCTTATCAAAAAAGGATTCTTGCGGCACATAAACGATTTTGAGGTTGTTTTGAACAATAATCTGTCCATCGTCAAGCTTTTGTACACCGGCGAGGATTTTTAAAAACGAAGACTTACCCGCACCGTTGCGGCCGATTAAACCGATTTTCTCGCCGCTGTCGAGTTGAAAAGA
>NZ_JBQCVF010000473.1:0-1096 GCF_051962515.1 Neisseria sp. P0009.S007
ATGAGGCTTATTTTCTATTAACGAGGTGGTGTTTTCTGTGGAGCGGAGAATTGAGTTGGTGTAAAAATGGGCGAAAGCCGGCACGCAAAATGACACGCTGCTCATCATGCAAATCAACCATGCGGGCAAACAGTCGCCTGCGGTGGTCAATAAAACGCCGCTTGCGCCGAGCGCCGTGCCGTTAGTGGGTATGGACGGCTTTATCAACCCGCCGCGCGAATTGACTGCCGACGAAATCAACGGGCTGATTCAGCAATTCGTACAAACCGCGAAAATTGCCGAACAGGCAGGGTTTTCAGGTGTACAAATTCACGCCGCGCACGGCTATCTCATCAGCCAATTCCTCTCGCCGCACCACAACCGCCGACAAGACCAATGGGGAGGCAGTTTAGAAAACCGTATGCGCTTCCTTTTGGAAATCTACACCGCCATCCGCGCCGCTGTGGGCAAAGATTTCTTAGTCGGTGTAAAACTCAATTCGGCGGACTTCCAAAAAGGCGGTTTTGACGAAAGCGAATCGGTGCAAGTGGTACAAAAACTGTCGGAAATGGGCATTGATTTTATTGAAGTTTCCGGTGGCAACTACGAAAGCCCACAAATGCTAGCCGCCAAAGACAGCACCCGCAAACGTGAAGCCTTCTTTATCGATTATGCCGAAAAAGCCCGTGCAGTCAGCCAAGCTCCGCTGATTATCACCGGCGGCTTCCGTTCGCAAAACGCCATGGAAGACGCCTTATCCAGCGGCCATTTGGATTTGGTCGGCGTCGCCCGTCCGTTTGCCTTAGTCCCTGATTTGGCGAACCAAATGCAAAACGGCACTTACCAAACCGTGCAAACCGACCGCATTCAAACTGGCGTAGCATTTGTTGATAAAAAAGCAGGTGCAATGTTGGAAATGAACTGGTATATGACGCAAATGGACTTGATCGGACAAGGCAAACAGCCTGATCCCAAATTGTCAGCATGGAAAGTTTTACTGAAAACTTTATGGGCAAATGGAAAAGCAGGGTTAAGTACGGGTAGAGCTTTATGGGGCAAGCGGTTGGATTTGAAGGAGGATTAAATTTTAAAATTTAACCGTATGTAAAAGCATGGA
>NZ_JBQCVF010000474.1:0-1091 GCF_051962515.1 Neisseria sp. P0009.S007
CTTTCAGACGGCCTCGAAAGCCTGCGCCGCACTACGCCTAAATGGGCGCAACTGGTTGTCGATTTCAAACGCTGGGGCTTCCGTACTTGGCTGAAAGAGGCGGAAAGCCGTATGCACGAAGCGCAAAACACAGATTTATTTGGCAGTGAGCATATCGGCGAACAAGCCGCATTGGCGATTGAAACACAGCCTGAAAAACAACCCGAACTCGCACCGGCCCCTGAAAAACTGGATTATCAAGCCGTTACCACCGAAACGCAGTTTGCCGCCTTGTTGGATAAACTGTCGCGGGCGGATACAATCGGCATCGATACGGAAACCACGTCCCTAGACGCGATGAACGCCTCGCTGGTCGGTATCAGCATCGCGTTCCAAGCAGGTGAAGCGGTTTACATCCCCGTAGGACACAGCCTGACTGCTGCACCCGAACAACTTGATTTGCAAGACGTATTAGGTCGTCTGAAACCGCATTTGGAAAACCCAGTCCTGAAAAAAATCGGGCAAAACCTCAAATACGACCAACACGTTTTCGCCAACTACGACATCGCGCTGAACGGCATTGCCGGCGATTCCATGCTCGCTTCCTACATCATCGAGAGCCATCTCGGACACGGCTTGGACGAATTGTCCGAACGCTGGCTGGGCTTGGAAACCATTACCTACGAATCATTGTGCGGCAAAGGCGCGAAGCAAATCAATTTTGCTGATGTCGCTATCGGGCAGGCGACCGAATACGCCGCCCAAGACGCTGATTTCGCCCTGCGCCTCGAAGCGCACCTACGCGTGCAAATGGACGACGAACAGCTTGAAATGTATGAAAAAATGGAGCTGCCCGTCGCGCAGGTATTGTTTGAAATGGAACGCAACGGCGTACAAATCGACCGCGCCGAACTCGCCCGTCAAAGCGCCGAACTCGGCGCCGAGCTGATGAAGCTCGAACAAGAAGCCTACGCCGCCGCAGGACAGCCGTTCAACCTCAACTCGCCCAAACAGCTGCAAGAAATCCTGTTCGATAAAATGGGCATCCCCACCAAAGGCCTGAAAAAAACCGCCAAAGGCGGCATTTCCACCAACGAAGCCGTGCTCGAACA
>NZ_JBQCVF010000475.1:0-1089 GCF_051962515.1 Neisseria sp. P0009.S007
GCAAAGTAGTTTTTGTAGTCGGCTTGGACGGCGGCTTCAAACGGACGGATTTGATAGAGCGGCCTGCCGTCGGTTTCGTTGTGTCCGTAGTTGTAGGTGGCTTTGATGCCTGCCGCCCAATACGGATTGAAGTTGTAACGCGCGTAGGCCTGCGCGGTAAACAATCGTGCGTTCACGTTGCGTGTGATGATGCCGCCGCCTTTGGAAGCAGTGCCGCTTTGTCCGTGTGCACGGTCAAAAATAATCAGGTCTTTGACTTTGTCCGCCATAAGTGTGCCGCCCACGTTCCAGCCTGCGCCTGCCAACGAGTTCATGTAGCCGTTGTAGTAGTTGTTGCGGCTGTCGGCGGTGAGCTTGATGCGGTTGTGTTTTTCGGTTTTCAGCAGGGGATTGCCTGCGATGGCAGCGGCTGGGTTTGGGTTCATCAATGCGCCGTTCATGCGGTTTTGTACGATGGCGGCAAGTGAGTTGAAGCGTTCGGTGTTGTCGCCGATGCGTTCTAAGTGAGCAAGGGAGACGCTGTATTTTTGCGTTTCAGACGGCGTGAAATCATATTTGAGTTCGCCCGACAAAGCATGACGGCGCACTTTGCCGTTGAAGTCGTAGCCGTAATGGGTTTTCCAGATTTGCTGCGCCGAGGCGAAGGCGAGATTGCGGTTCATCGGATGGGCGGGCTGCGCCGTATTTTTGCGTACGTCCGCTTCGTTGATTTCGTAGCTTAAGCCCAAGCCCAGTTTGTGTTGGTCGTTGAACTTGTAAGACAGGGTATCGGCAATGCGCCAGCGGTCGAGGTGTACATCGGCGAAACGGTAGCCGTTGAGGAAATTACGCATGGCGGTGTGGGCGTTGCGCTCGCCGTTTTGACTGTCGTTGCGGTAGCTGACGGCTGCCGTGTTGTG
Source organism: Neisseria sp. P0009.S007 (assembly GCF_051962515.1). NCBI lineage: Bacteria > Pseudomonadati > Pseudomonadota > Betaproteobacteria > Neisseriales > Neisseriaceae > Neisseria > Neisseria sp. P0009.S007. Next base: position 900 of record NZ_JBQCVF010000475.1, read on the forward strand.
TAATTTGCCGAAATCCGCGTCGTGTTTGAGCGAGAAGTCGTACACTTTGCGGTCAAGCTCTACGAATACTTGTTGCGGCGTGTTGTTTTGACGCAGGGAGTAATTGTCGGCGCGGCGTTTGAGTTTGATGATGCCTGCTTCCGCGCTGACCGTATTGCTCAAATCGGCATTGCCCCAACGCGCGTTGAGT
>NZ_JBQCVF010000476.1:0-1088 GCF_051962515.1 Neisseria sp. P0009.S007
TTGCAACACACGTCCGACGGGCTTTCAGACGACATCGTTACTTTGCAGGAAGCCGCCGCCGAACTCGAACACCAACAGCAAACCACCGCACATAGCCGCCAAGAGCAGCAAGGCCGTCTGAAACAGGCGCAGCTTGCCCTGTTGGAAGCCAACCGCCAATACGGGCTTGCCGAAGTCGCCGTCCACAAGCTCAACCAGCAAAAACAAAACTACCAGCAGCAAATCGCCCAGCTTGAACAGCAAACCTTCGACTGGCAGGAACGCCAACAAGAACTTGCCCTCGCCTATGAAACCGAGTTCCAAAACGACGAGCAGCACATCAAGCTTGAAGAATTGAGCGAAGCCGTACAGACCTTGGATGAAGAATATATTGTCGTACAAGAAAAACTTGCGCAGATTCAGGAGCAAGGCAGGGAGCAATACGCTAAAGTGCAAACCCTGCAAACCCAGTTGCCACAGCTTCAGGCCGCGACCCAAACCGCTCTGTTGCAACAGCAGGAAGCCCTGATTAATGCCAAACGCTACCATCAAAACTTGACCGAACGCGCCGCCGATTTGGACGCGCTTGAAGCGTTGGCGAAAGAATCGCCGAAAGTATTGAACAGCAGCATCGGCAGCCTCACCCAGCAAATCGAAGCCCTCGGTGCCGTCAACCTTGCCGCCCTGCAAGAACTTGAAGAAGCGCGCGAACGCGACGGCTACTACCGCAGCCAGAGCGAAGACGTACAGGCCGCCATCTCCCTTTTGGAAGAAGCCATCGCCCAAATCGACGACAAAACCAAAGAGCGTTTCAAAGAAACCTTCGATGCCGTCAACGGCAAAGTCCAAACCTTCTTCCCGACCCTGTTTGGCGGCGGCGAAGCTACCCTCAAAATGATAGGCGACGACCTCCTGACCGCCGGCGTGTCCATCATGGCGCGCCCGCCCGGCAAGAAAAACAGCACCATCCACCTCCTCTCCGGCGGTGAAAAAGCCCTCACCGCCATGAGCCTCGTGTTCGCCCTGTTCAGCCTCAACCCCGCCCCCTTCTGCCTTCTGGACGAAGTCGACGCCCCGCTGGACGACGCCAACACCTCGCGTTTCTGCAA
>NZ_JBQCVF010000477.1:0-1087 GCF_051962515.1 Neisseria sp. P0009.S007
TGGCTATTTTCTCGTGGTTCAAAAGGATAATAAGTAACATGAATCAGCGTACGGTTCAGCCCGCTTAATGCACCTAAAGCATTGGAGAAAGTCAAATCTTTCCACTCAGGCGTGTATAAATAAAAATTGCGTTCCCCCCAGCCTAAACCGATATGCGTTATTTGAGGATTAGTAGAAAGCGTGTCTTTTGGATTGACGACATTCGACCAATCAAAAATATCATTCTTCAGCGGCATGACTACATCAGTATGCACGCCGTTACTGACTAGAAATAACGTAATGTCTCCTTTTGGCTGCTCTTCATTAAGCGGCAATGAAGCCATCATCCAAGCAGACAAAAAATACAATAGGGCAAAAATAGGGATGATCAGCACTATTTTGCCGATTTTTTTGAGGATGTGAAGGAAGGAGCGCATTCGTTTTTTAAAAGTAATTGAGTTTGAAGGTGTGTATTTTCCATTAAATTTGTACTTTTTTCATTAGAAATGAATAGATGGTATCTTGCGACTAATGATAAAAATGGTTGTTTAATTTAAATAAAAGAAAGGCCGTCTGAAATGTTCAGACGGCCTTTCTTTAATTAAAACGGGATACTAAATCTCATCTCAATCTATGTTGCGAATGCTTATTTTGTAGAGCTGCTGACTTGTTTCATCCAGGCAAACAGTTCGTCTAAGTCATAATCGCCGCTGTGGCCGACATCCCAAGGTAGGGCGTAGTCGACGGTTTGGCCGTTGTTTTGCAGTTTGGCGGCTAAGATGGCGGAGACTGCCAGTGAGGTGTCGCGGTCGTTAGTGCCGACGCGGATTCGCCAGTTTTGCGGCAGGTTTACGCCTGGTTTGCCGATGTAGTTGAGCGGATTCATGATTTTGATGGTTTCTTCATCCGCGATTTCGGCGTTAGCGGCGGTGTTGTGTTGCATGGAGAACGCGGTGAAGTGGCGTTTGTCGACGGTATTGGTGCCGAAGAGTTGGTTTTCGCCTGTGCTTAAATCTACGCCGTCAAAGGCGGGCGGTGTTTTTTGGCGGCCGGCGGCTTTGGCGTAGGCATCGAAATCGACGGAGACGACTTTGCCTTTGCGGACGGT
>NZ_JBQCVF010000478.1:0-1087 GCF_051962515.1 Neisseria sp. P0009.S007
GACCTGCTTTCCTACGCCAACGAAATGCCGCCCTGCATGTATGCCGGCGCAGAATTCCGCGACGGCGTATTTGAAGGCTGGAAACACGCCGATGCCGATTACGGCCGCCGCCACAGCCTGATGGCGGTCAAGCAGGACGTCAAACTACTGAACGAAAACATCGTCCGTTATACGGTGGAAAAACCCCTCTCCCAAATCGCCGCCAAACACGGCATCCGCGCCGAAGAAATCGATTGGTTCCTGCCCCACTACTCTTCCGGCTTTTTCCGCGACCGCCTTTCAGACGGCCTGAAAAACATCGGCTTCGATATTCCGCAGGAAAAATGGTTTACCAATCTGCACAGCAAGGGCAATACGGGTTCGGCCTCGATTTACATCATCCTTGAAGAATTTATGCGCACCTTTCCTATCGAACACGGCCAAAAAATCCTGTGTTACGTTCCGGAAAGCGGCCGTTTTTCAACATGTTTCATGCTTTTGGAAGCAGTAAAGGCCGTCTGAATGAAGATTGACGACATTCCTCAAGACAACAGCGCCAGCTACCACGGCCACCGCAAAGTCATCTACGGCACCCGCGACGGCCACTACGAAGCGGCCACCAGCAACGGTTGGCAGGACGAAGCCTACGCCACCGAAATGGCGGTATGCGAACTTGATGCCCAAACGCAGGCCGCGCGCGAAGCCGTCAAAAAAGGCGAATACTCGCCGCTGTACTACCATATGTTCCGCTGCCGTTATGATGAAACCGGCTTGGCCATGGCGGCAGGCGTATGGAAATGGCAGCTTCGTCGGCATTTCCGTCCCGAAGTGTTCGCCAAACTACCGGCCAAAACCCTGCAAAAATACGCCGATGCCTGCCAAATCAGCATAGACGGCCTCAAACAAACCGATATTTAAAGTCCCTCATGATTACCCTGCATTCGCTCGACCAATCCCGCGCCCTGCGCATTGTTTGGCTTCTTGAAATCCTCGGTACGCCTTACCGCCTGCAAACCTACCGCCGTCATCCCGACACTTTGCTCGCCCCTGACGAACTCAAAGCCATCCATCCCTTGGGCAAATCGCCTTTATTGGATGATGACGGCTT
>NZ_JBQCVF010000479.1:0-1086 GCF_051962515.1 Neisseria sp. P0009.S007
TTGATGCAGCGTTTTCTTAGCCGGGTTCATCGGAACACGGTTATCCGTCCAGCCCAGCTGTTTCCTTGGTGTCAATGCACGGAATTTAGAGGCTGTCCAACCGAATGCACGGTAAGCTTTACTGCCGCTGAAAATACCGTCAAACGTACGCCATGCCATTTGTTCGCCGAAAGTATGCGATGCACCTTGACCACGGATAGGATGTGGAACGGTTTCTGTTGGCGAACGTTGCGCTTCAACACGCAGACGTTGCATTTGTTCGGTAATCGGAATGCGTACTGGACAAACTTCAACACAGGCGCCACACATGGTACACGCAGTCGGCAGATCGCGTGTCGCATCCAAGCCCAACAAATGTGGAGAGATAATCTCACCAATCGGACCGGGATAAGTCGTACCGTAAGCCGCACCACCGATACGGGTATAAACCGGACAATGGTTCATACACGCACCGCAACGGATACATTGCAAGGTACGGCGCATTTGATCTTCTGCATAAGCTTGGCTACGGCCGTTATCAAGCAGTACCAAGTGCATTTCTTGAGGACCGTCCAGCTCTTCGCTACGGCGAGGACCGGTAATCATATTGAAATAAGTGGTAATGTTCTGACCAATGGCGGAGCGTGGCAACAGGCTGTACAAAGGCGGAACATCCGACAGCTTCGCAACCACTTTTTCAATACCGGTAACGGCAATATGCACAGGCGGTACAGTGGTACTCAAGCGGCCGTTGCCTTCGTTTTCGACCAGACACAAAGTGCCTGTTTCCGCAACGGCAAAGTTCACACCGCTCAAACCGACATCGGCAGTACTGTAAATATCGCGCAATGCTTTACGCGCAAATCCGGTCAGCTGGTCTACATCATCTGTTAATGGAGTGCCGAGGTTTTGATGGAAAAGCTCGCTAACCTGCTCTTTGGTCTTGTGAATGGCAGGCATCACGATATGGGTTGGTTTCTCACCGGCCATTTGAACGATAAACTCGCCCAAGTCGCTCTCAATCGCTTTAATGCCTTGATCTTGCAGATAATGGTTCAGCTCAATCTCTTCGCTGACCATAGATTTGCCTTTCACCATCAGCTTACC
>NZ_JBQCVF010000480.1:0-1086 GCF_051962515.1 Neisseria sp. P0009.S007
ATATAAGTAAAACCACTCCAACCTTCACAAGGCTGTACTCAATGATAGCCTATCCCTTAACCTCAACAAATCTGTATGGTCACTACTTCCCAATACATCTAAATTTCCAAATGCTTTGGCATAAATTTCTTATTTATAAGATAATGCTATTTCTTTAATCATTATAAAAAAGGGGAAACTATGTTTGATTTTATAAAGCGGAAATTTCGTGAAGCCATCATTGACCCGATTTCCGACAGTGTTCGAGAAAAACAGGAACAATTGGCAGAAACGGCTTCTGAATATGCGGCACCAAGCGTTTTCTACCTACTCTTCGCCATTACAGGAGCAGTAGCCGCCATTTTGGTTTTACTTAGCCTTTCACTCTATATAGGCCAGCTTTTGGGCAGCTACCTATACGGACTATTTATCTTTACCTCATTTTTTATCTTATTGTTTTTATTTGTATGGGCCATGCGTTCTCGTATTGAAACAGCCGTTAAAAAAACCGTATATGAGCTTTTAAAACCATCAACAGATGCCGATGTTACGATTCCTTTGGTGGAGGCGGAGGTCTTAGAAGAAACGGAAGTCAAACGTTTGGAAAAACATTAAAATTTTAAAAGGCCGTCTGGAAAACATTCAGACGGCCTTTTAATTAAACTTTTTATTTTTCCGATTTCAACACCCGCTGACGGCGGGTTTCACTCAATACCATGCCTGCGCTGACGGAAACGTTCATGCTTTCTACCGTGCCAAACATCGGAATCGATACCAGCATATCGCAATGCTCGCGCGTCAGGCGGCGCATACCTTCGCCTTCGTTGCCCATTACCCAGGCCACGCTGTCGGGCAAGTCGCAGTGGTAAAGGTCGGAGTCGCCGCCCATGTCTGTGCCGACAATCCAAATGCCGTACTCTTTCAATTCACGCAAAGTACGGGCAAGATTGGTTACGGTAATATACGGCACGGTTTCCGCCGCACCACAGGCAACTTTGCTGACGGTCGCATTCAAGCCGGCGCTTTTGTCTTTGGGTGCAATCACGGCATGCACGCCCATCGCATCGGCAGTACGCAGGCACGCGCCGAGGTTGTGCGGATCGGTAA
>NZ_JBQCVF010000481.1:0-1079 GCF_051962515.1 Neisseria sp. P0009.S007
GACGGCATGGTACATATTTTCCGTAATGGTACGCCTAGCAATCCTTATGACTTGAAACTCAGCTATATTCCGGCAGGTATGGAACGTGAGGACGAGAAAGGTCAAGCAACAACTTTAGGCAAAGTTCTGAAAGATATTGCACGCGATGGTTACGGCTCCAACACGCCACACCGCTATATGGTCAATGGTGGCTTTGTTCTCCGCCAAACACCTGATAAGCAAACCTTTATGTTTGGTGCGATGGGTCAGGGTGGACGCGGTGCGTATGCGTTGAATATCGGTGCAGTGGCTAACAGTGATCGTAGTGGTTGGAATACGACTGTGCCTTTGTTTGAAACAAAAAAAGGCTCTGACAATAAGCTCGGTTATACCATTGGTTCGACACAAATCGGCCGTGTTTCCATCAAGCGCGATACTACTCCGGTCAATTTGAAATCTGATGTGCGCTATGCGGGTTTCTTGGCTAGCGGCTATCGTACTGAAGATGTGAACAGTGCCGACAATGAAACGGCTTTATATGTCTATGATATGACGGGTAAAGAAGCTGGTACGCAAGATGCCGGTAAAAATGTTTCCAGTGCCGGCAAGCTCTTGGCTAAAATTCCTGCGCCGAATGGTAAAGGCGGCCTCTCTACCCCCACTTTGGTAGACACCGATTTTGACGGTATTGTCGATATTGCCTATGCAGGCGACCGTTATGGCAATATGTTCCGCTTCGACTTGAGAGGTAAAACCGAGTCTGAATGGTCGGCGCAAATGATTTTCCAAGGCTCGGGTAATCAACCGATTACGTCTGCGCCTGCGGTATCACGCCGCAGTAAAGATAAGTATGTCGTCATTTTTGGTACAGGTAGCGAGATTTATCAGAATGAATTGACCAATACCAATGGCCAAATCAATGCCGTTTACGGTATTTACGACGATGTGTCTACTGATGAATCCAAAAAAGCAGTTTTGGCAAACAGCAGTGAGTTGGAACAGCAAACCAGAGAAAGTGACGGCGAACACATTTATGTCAGCGACAATAAGGTTGGTGAAGGCAAAAAAGGCTGGAGTCTGACTTTAGGTCCGAATGAACG
>NZ_JBQCVF010000482.1:0-1079 GCF_051962515.1 Neisseria sp. P0009.S007
TCGTCAAACCAGCAAAGCGCGGCTTGAAATTGTTGTTCGGGAACAATGGCGCTGTCGGCTGAAACAATGCTGTTGCCGCGTGAAATATCGATGTCGGTATCCAAAACGACAGTCAACACTTCCCCTGCTTCGGCAGATTCGGTTTTACCGTTTGCATTATAGATTTCGGCAACCTTGGCAACATGGCCGCTGGGCAGGACTTTAACTTCATCGCCCACTTTCAGACGGCCCGCTTCCAATCTGCCTTGATAGCCGCGGAAGTCGTCACTGCTGCTGCCGTCTTGGCGCGCCACGCGTTGTACGGGAAAGTGCGCGGCTTGGTCGGCGGCATTTTGACGGTTGACAGGCAGGCTTTCAAGCAAAGGCAAAAGCGGCAAACCTTGATACCACGGGGTTTGGCTGCTGGCATTGACGATATTGTCGCCTTTCAAGGCGCTGATGGGCAGGAAGTGGATTTGTGCTTGGAGGCCAATTTGTTCCGCCAGTTTGCGGTAGGCTTCGGTAATGGCTTGATATTTGGCTTCGTCAAAGTCGAGCAAGTCGAGTTTGTTGACGGCAACGATGATGTTGGGGCAGCCCAAGAGTTTCAGAATTGCGCTGTGGCGTTTGGTTTGGGGCAGGAGGACAGGTTCATTACCTGAAAAATCGACGCGTGTGGCATCAACCAAAATAATGGCGGCATCGGCAGTCGATGCGCCGGTAACCATATTACGCGTGTATTGCTCATGTCCCGGCGTATCGGCAATGATGAATTTGCGTTTGGGCGTGGCGAAATAACGGTAGGCCACGTCAATGGTAATGCCTTGTTCGCGCTCGGCGGCAAGGCCGTCTGTCAGGCTGGCGAAGTCGGGCGTTTCGCCGTTTTCAGCAGCGCGGTTGAGCTTGTCAAGCTGGTCGGTCAGTAAGGTTTTGCTGTCGTAGAGCAGGCGGCCGATGAGGGTGGATTTGCCGTCATCGACACTGCCGGCGGTAATGAAGCGTAAAAGCGGAGCGGAAGCTGCAGTCATGATTCTTTCCCATTTCTCGTGATTTCTCAAACTGACTGCTACTTTAAACAGGCCGTCTGAAAATGGGAAAGA
>NZ_JBQCVF010000483.1:0-1077 GCF_051962515.1 Neisseria sp. P0009.S007
ATGACGGGGAAGCCGAAAATCAAACCTTCGGGAATGCCGTAAGAGCCGTCGGATGGAACGCCCATGGTTATCCATTTGCCACTACTGCCGAGCAACCAGTCGCGCAGGTGGTAGATGGCGGCATTGGCGGCGGAAGCTGCGGATGATGAGCCGCGTGCGGCGATAATGGCGGCACCGCGTCCGGCGATTTTCGGCATGAAGACTTCGGTGTTCCAGTCGGGTTCGGTAATCATGTCTTGAACGGACTCGCCGTTGCTGGTGGCGTAGCGGTAGTCGGCGTACATGGTCGGGCTATGGTTTCCCCAGACGCACATTTGCTCGATGGAAGTAATTGGGCGGTTGATTTTTTCGGCAATTTGACTGACGGCGCGGTGGTGGTCAAGACGCATCAGGGCGGTGAAATTTTCCGGCGGGATGTCGGGTGCGGATTTCATGGCGATGTAGGCGTTGGTATTGGCCGGATTGCCGACGACGAGGACTTTAACGTTGCGATTGGCAACTTTGTTCAACGCCGCGCCTTGTACTTTGAAAATTTCGCCATTGGCGTGTAGCAAGTCGGCGCGCTCCATGCCTTGCGTACGCGGGCGCGCTCCAATCAAGAGGGCGATGTCGGCATCTTTGAAGGCGACTTCGGGGTCGTCTGTGGCGAAGATGTCAGCAAGGAGCGGGAAGGCGCAATCCTGCATTTCCATGATCACGCCGCGCAATGCCTGTTGTGCCTGCGGCAGGTCGAGCAGCTGCAGGATAACGGGTTGGTCGCGTCCGAGCATAATGCCGCCGGCGATACGGAAGAGGGTGGCGTAGGCGATTTGGCCTGCCGCGCCGGTAACGGCGATTCGGACGGGTGGCTTGAGGGTCATATTTTTCCTTTTGAAGTCGTTGTTTTACTTGGTTTTCGGATTATAGCAGTATTATGAGGCAAATGATGTAGAAAGGCCGTCTGAAATTTGATTTTCAGACGGCCTTAAGTGTTTGAAAAGATTATTCACCGTTTTTCTTTTCAGCTTGTTCTTCTGCTGCTTCATAGGCTTCGACAATTTTCTGCACCAAAGGATGGCGGACAACGTCTTCGCTGGT
>NZ_JBQCVF010000484.1:0-1077 GCF_051962515.1 Neisseria sp. P0009.S007
CCTCAAACCAAGCCCGATTATGGGTGCGGCTATCCACATCGCCATAGGTAACACCATCATCATTAAAGCTTAATCCTACCCAATCTGTCGCTACAGCCTGAGTTGCTAATCCCACCGTTAATAATGCTAAAAGTAACATCTTTTTCATGCCAAACCTCTGTAATTTTTATCAAAAAATAAAGTTGTATTATAAAAAATGGATTTTTCAGGTAGCAAAAAATTATATCATGCCGTTGTAAAGCGCATTTACCCTCCAGCGTTCCCATCTTCCCTCCGTCGTTATAAAATAGCTGTCCTATTTTTGGAATACAACCATGACAACTATCTCCCGTTACGCCGTTTTCGGCAATCCTGTTGCACACAGTAAATCGCCGCAAATCCATCAGCAATTCGCACTTCAAGAAGGCGCGGCCATCGAATATGGGCGCATTTGTGCCGAAATTGGCGGTTTTGCTGAGGCTGTTGCGGCGTTTCGTGCCGAGGGCGGGCAAGGTGCGAATGTAACTGTCCCGTTCAAGCAGGAAGCTTTTGCGCTGGCGGACGAGCATTCCGACCGCGCTTTGGCTGCCGGCGCGGTCAATACGCTGGTGTGGTTGGAAGACGGCAAAATACGTGGCGACAATACCGACGGTATCGGTTTGGCCAACGACATCACGCAGGTTAAAAATATTGCCATCAAGGGCAAAACCATTTTGCTTTTGGGCGCAGGCGGCGCTGTGCGCGGCGTGATTCCGGTATTGAAAGAACACCGCCCTGCCCGTATCGTCATTGCCAACCGTACCCACGCCAAAGCCGAGGAATTAGCGCAGCTTTTCGGCATTGAAGCCGTCCCGATGGCGGATTTGAACGGCGGTTTTGATATCATCATCAACGGCACGTCCGGCGGCTTGAGCGGCCAGCTTCCTGCCGTCAGCCCTGAAATTTTCCGCGGCTGCCGCCTTGCCTACGATATGGTTTACGGCAAAGCGGCGCAGGCGTTTTTGAACTTTGCCCAAAGCAGCGGCGCGGCCGAAGTTTCAGACGGCCTGGGCATGCTGGTCGGTCAGGCTGCCGCCTCTTACCATATTTGGCGCGGAT
>NZ_JBQCVF010000485.1:0-1076 GCF_051962515.1 Neisseria sp. P0009.S007
TTGCCCAGCTGAAAACTTTGGATTACCTTCGTTCGCAAAAAAACAAGTAATGTGGGTTCATCAAGAAAAAGCACAACGAAATGTTGTGCTTTTTTATTTGCCTGAAGATAAGCAGCTTGGTATTGAAATGTCGATAGATGAGTAGATGGCAAACTTGAAATCGGAACGGTAGAACCGGTTTTTATGACTCAATTGTTGGCGGATCATTTTCAAAGCAGTTAGTCTTGTTATTTGGCTAAGAATAGCCTACTCAATCTTTTTTAACCACAAAAAGCAGGGTGGATAATTCCTAATTTATTGCAACCGCAACAGATCTGAATTGATCAGTATTGAAAATATTAGAATTTGCGGAAGCCCTTGTATAAACAAAAGGCCGTCTGAAACTTTTCAGACGGCCTTTAAACCATTATTACGGTATTCATTTATGATTGGTCGATGGTTTTATCCAGTCCTTGGGTCAGACCGTTGATGTCGCCACCATTCAGTCCCAACTCTTTCAATAGACCGTCAACCAACGGAGCTTGGCTGCGGTAGCGCAGGGCGCTGTTGACCATTTGATCGGCAAGGCTGGCTTGTGTGGTTTGGCCGTCTGAAACACCTTCCGCACCGTTTGCACCACCGGCAAAGCCACCCAGACCATTGACTTGCAAGATTTTGATGTCTTCGATTTTTTCCATCGGGCGGACGGATTCGCGGATGATGTCCGGCAGGTGTTTTAAGAGGGCAAGGCGGACTTGCATTTCAACCTGTTCAACGCTCAGGACGTTGGCAGCCTCGTTTACAGCGCGGGTACCTTCTGCATCAACCTTGTATTGTTGCTCTTGCGCTTGCGCCAACAGAATTTTGGCATCTGCCTCACCTTTGGCTTGCAGGCGGTGTTTTTCGGCTTCGGCTTCGGCGGCAATACGCACGGCTTCTGCGCGGTCTTGTGCGGCTTGTTTTTCGGCTTCGGCAGCAACAGTGAGCGAAATCGCATCTTTTTGCGCGGCTTCTTCTGCGGCAATCAATTCAACCGCTTTGGCACGCTCGGCGCGTTCGGTTTCGCGTACGGTAATCACGCTCTCTTCTTCGCGAAC
>NZ_JBQCVF010000486.1:0-1076 GCF_051962515.1 Neisseria sp. P0009.S007
CAAAATCTCATTCAATAGGCAGATTTCGCCGTCGCTGAAAGATTCGCTGTGTTTGACAATGAGGCGTTGATAATCTTCATTGCTGATTTTTTCGTGAAGTAAATCGGTCTGGATAGTCATGATTTTTATTGTTGAAATAAGGTGGTTAAGTTGCGGATTATAGCAGATATCGTGGTGGCTGTTTTAAAGGCCGTGTTCTGGTTCGGAAAGTGCCTCTGTTTTGGCTTTTTTTGGCATTAGGCTATTTAATTTTGAGTTAATTGCTTGGTAATCGTCGCTATAAAAAAATTCTCCGATATATATGGTTTCCCCATGATAAACAAATGACCATGCACCTTGTTTACTATTTGGTTGTCGTAAGGGGCTGGAGATGGTGGATGTATTCCTTCTCTGGCTCAAATAGTTACGCAGTGTTATTTTAGTGTTTTTAGTATTTGCATGGTTCTCATGTGGCTGCCATTGCGCTATTTCTACGAGTGAAAATTTTTTACCTTTTCCCAATCCAAACAGCGCGAACTGGTGTGAAAGTATTCCATTTTGAACATGAATATGTTCTTGTCCAAAAAGTTGCCACAGTAAGTCATAAATACATTGGAAAGAAAGCAGACCCAAAAATATGAGGAGTATGATATTAAATGCTGATTCAAAGTTTAAATTTGGAATGTTTGCTAATATCAATAGTACGATTACAAGGTCTCTGCAAGTTAATAGAAGTTTGAGTCGGTTACGTATAATTTTTGCTGACAAGGTAATTTTGCTAGGTGTTTGTTCAATTTTATAACGCGAAGATGTCATCAATATCCTCCTATTTTTTCAGCCTGATACGCTTTTTGCAGCGGTGTAATTTGTGCTAAGCGGGCATGATCGATTTGTTCGGCGATAAGGTGCGCTTTTCCTTGCGCGCGACACTCGGTGGCAATTTTGCCTGCATCTACTTGATTGGCGGCTTCAAGTAAGGCCAGCCAGTGTTCACGCTGCGGATAGGGGGTGTCTTCAAGGTTCAGACGGCCTTGTTTGTCGGCCACGCAGACGTTTAAGGCCGTCTGAAAACGTTCGGGGCGGCGGAATGCGTCGGT
>NZ_JBQCVF010000487.1:0-1074 GCF_051962515.1 Neisseria sp. P0009.S007
AGTGCATTCTCACACGCAGCTGAAGAGAAAGCAGTTGAGCAGGCTGAAGTCGATACCGTTTACGTTACTGCCGAGAAACAACTGCAACAGTCGCTGGGCGTATCGCGTATTTCTAAAGACGACATCGACAAGCGTCCTGCAGTCAACGATATTTCCGAATTTGTCCGCACCATGCCGGGCGTCAACCTGACCGGCAATACGGCAACAGGTCAGCGTGGCAACAAACGCCAAATCGACTTGCGCGGTATGGGTCCTGAAAACACTTTGATTTTGATTGACGGCAAGCCGGTTAATTCGCGCCAGTCCGAGCGTATCAGTATGCGCGGTGAACGCAATACGCGTGGCGACAGCAACTGGGTGCCGGTTGAAGAAATCGAATCCATCACCGTTTTGCGCGGCCCGGCGGCAACACGTTACGGGTCGGGTGCGATGGGCGGCGTGGTCAATATTGTTACCAAAAAAGTGTCTAAAGAATTTAAAGGCCAAGTCAATCTTTACGCCAATCAACCGCAAGACAGCAAAGAGGGCGCAACCCGCCGTATCGGCTTTAATTTGAGCGGTCCGATTATTCAAGATACTTTGGGCTTCCGCATTTACGGCAACCTGAATAAAACGGATGCAGATGCGGCCGATATCAATGCAGGACACGGCAACGACAGCGCGGCCGGTGTCGAAGGCGTACGCAATAAAGACATTGCCGGCCGTCTGCAATGGAAAATCAGCCCAGCGCAAACGCTGATTTTAGACAGCAGCTACAGCCGTCAGGGCAATATCTACAACGGCGATACGCAAAACAGCAATCCACGTTCTGCTTTGGTTAATTCTCTGGCCGACAGTAAAGCCGAAACTGCCCGCTTATACCGTTCTGCTTATTCTTTAACGCATGATGGCGCATGGGAATGGGGCGATACCAAAAACGTGATCAGTTATGAGCGTACAGTCAACAGCCACTTGCCTGAAGGTTTGGCCGGTGGTCCGGAAGGCAGCTATACAGGCTTGGATTGTGTTCAAAGCCGTCTGAAAAACCTGCGTTTCAGCAGCGAAGCGAATATTCCGTTTAAACTTGGTGTCGAT
>NZ_JBQCVF010000488.1:0-1074 GCF_051962515.1 Neisseria sp. P0009.S007
GTTCGCGAAGAAGAGAGCGTGATTACCGTACGCGAAACCGAACGCGCCGAGCGTGCCAAAGCGGTTGAATTGATTGCTGCCGAAGAAGCCGCGCAAAAAGATGCAATTTCGCTCACTGTTGCCGCAGAAGCTGAAAAACAAGCTGCACAAGACCGCGCTGAAGCAGTGCGCATTGCCGCCGAAGCAGAAGCCGAAAAACACCGCCTGCAAGCCAAAGGTGAGGCCGATGCCAAAATTCTGTTGGCACAAGCGCAAGAGCAACAATACAAGGTTGATGCAGAAGGTACCCGCGCTGTGAACGAAGCTGCCAACGTCCTGAGCGTTGAACAGGTTGAAATGCAAGTCCGCCTTGCCCTCTTGAAACATCTGCCTGACATCATCCGCGAATCCGTCCGCCCAATGGAAAAAATCGAAGACATCAAAATCTTGCAAGTCAATGGTCTGGGTGGCTTTGCCGGTGGTACAAATGATGCAGAAGGTGTTTCAGACGGCCAAACCACACAAGCCAGCCTTGCAGATCAAATGGTCAACAGTGCCCTGCGCTACCGCAGCCAAGCCCCATTGGTTGACGGTCTCTTGAAAGAGTTGGGACTAAATGGTGGCGACATCAACGGTCTGACCCAAGGACTGGATAAAACCATTGACCAATCATAAACGAATGCCGTAATAATGATTTAAAGGCCGTCTGAAACTTTTCAGACAGCCTTTTTTATATGCGAGCTCAGAAAAACGCTAATATTTTCAATACTGATAAATTCAATTCTATTGCAATTGCAATAAATTAGGAATCATCCAATCTATTTTTTGAGGATAAAAAGATTGGGTGGGCTATTTTAAATGTGAATCACAAGGCTAACTACTTCAATAATGATCCACCAATAATTTAATCATAAAAACCTGTTCTACCGTTTCGATTTCAAACTTGCCATCTACTCATCTATCGACATTTCAATATCAAACCGCTTATCTTCAGGCAAATAAAAAAGCACAACATTTTGTTGTGCTTTTTCTTGATGAACCCACATTACTTGTTTTTTTGCGAACGAAGGTAATCCAAAGTTTTCAGCTGGGCAA
>NZ_JBQCVF010000489.1:0-1072 GCF_051962515.1 Neisseria sp. P0009.S007
GCCTGACAGACTGCGTGCCAAATCCAAAGGCGTTTCTACGGCTACATCATAAACGGAAGCGGTCAAAATACGGGTTAGATAATCAGAAAGAGGAAGGGAATGGTTCATGGTATTTTTAGTGTTCGGAAATAAATTGCAATTCGGTCAAATCGACCGGAGGAAAAAGTTAAAACCATACCCCTGAGGCCGTCTGAAGGCAAGAAAAATCTTAGCAAAGCCTAAATGAGACGGTATAATGTCTGCTTAATATCTATTTAATATGCCAAACTGTTTGCTTCATAACAGTATCCACTCATATTCAAATCCACAAATAATGATGAAAAAAACGCTACTTAGCTTAATTTTTGCTGCCCTCCTGAATACTCCTGCCCTCGCTGCCGACCCGGTTGCATCTGCACCTGCCGTACAAAGCGAGGCTCAAACGCAGCCGCTGCTACACAGTATCAACAGCCCGACAACGCCGCCGGAAATTGCGGCGACGGCCTATATCGTTACCGACCTGCACAGCAAGCAAACCTTGGCATCCAACAATGCCGATACACCTATCGAGCCAGCCGCGTTGACGCAAATGATGACCGCCTACCTTGCCTTTAAAGCACTGGAAAACGGTACACTTGAAGCAAGCCAAATGCTGACTGTTTCCAATGCCGCATGGAAAGTCGAAGGTTCGCGCATGTTCCTTGATCCGAAAGTTCCTGTCAGCGTCAGCTCCTTGATTAAGGGTACAACCATCCAATCGGCCAACGATGCCGCCATTACCCTTGCCGAAGCCATTGGCAACGGCTCTATCGACGAATTCGTCAAAAAAATGAATGAAGAAGCCAAACGCTTGGGCATGAAGCACACCCACTTCAACAACCCGACTGGTGTTTCTTCTAACGGCCATGTTTCAACCGTTGGCGACCTTGCCATCTTGGCTGCCGCGCTCATTAATGACTATCCGAAATATTATCCTTTATTTGCAAACAAATCTTTCAAATACAATAATATCGAGCAGCCCAACCGCAATCTCCTACTCTATCGCGACAGCAGTATCGACGGTTTGAAAACCGGCTATTCTGAAGGCGCAGGT
>NZ_JBQCVF010000490.1:0-1069 GCF_051962515.1 Neisseria sp. P0009.S007
GGAAGATAATGAAAAAAGTGCTGATTGTGCATTACTCGCAAACGGGGCAGCTCTCCAGCCTGGCGCGAAATTTTGCCGCGCCGTTGCAAACAGCCGGCATACAGGTCGATTGCGTCAATATCGTACCGGAGCAGGCATTTCCGTTTCCGTGGCCGTTTTGGCGTTTTTTCGATACCTTTCCGGAAACCGTCCATTTAAAACCCGCCCCGATTCTGCCGCCGCAAATCCCATCCGAAGATTACGATGTAGTGGTCATTGCCTACACCGTTTGGTTCCTCTCTCCTTCGCAACCGATGACCGCCTTTTTGCAATGCGAAGAAACGCGCCGGCTGCTGGACGGCAAACCGGTCATCACGCTTATCGGCTGTCGCAATATGTGGCTGGGCGCGCAGGAAAAAATGAAATCTTTGCTGAAACAAAACGGCGCCAAACTCATCGGAAACATCGTAAAAATCGATGCCTGCAACAGCGCGGCAAGTTTCATTACCACGCCAGCATGGATGCTGACCGGCGACAAGCGCTATTTCCGCCCCCTACCCTCCGCCGGCATTGCTGAAGAAGAATTGGCGGATGCGGCGCGGTTTGGTACGAAATTGCGCGATACACTATTGAACCAACAGCCTTTGGACGAAACCCTGTTTCAAAACATGGGCGCGGTGACAGTGAATGAAAAACTGATTTTCAGCGAACGCGCCGCCGGTCGCAGCTTCTTCGTCTGGGGCAAGCTTTTGATGGCGGCAGGCAGGATTTCTCCGCTTTTGCGCCGTGCCTTGTTGTGCTTCTACATCATCTTTTTATTGGCGATGATTTTGGTAGTTTTGCCCGTCAGCGTAATTTTAAAAAAACTGCTGCATCCGCTGCTCAAAGGCCGTCTGAAAAAACTGGCGGACTATTATGAACAACCGTCAGGAAAATGATACGTTTCAGACGGCCTCAAACTAGGAGAATCCATCATGCCCGAAGTTATCCACTACCCCGAACGCCGTCGCTTTCAAATCGACATTGACGGTTTGGAAGCAGGCTATATCAGCTATACCGAACATAACGGCGGCTGGGACGTAAACCATAC
>NZ_JBQCVF010000491.1:0-1069 GCF_051962515.1 Neisseria sp. P0009.S007
TGCCGTCCGTTTGTCGGGCAAGTTGGGCTTTGAAGTGGAAGAGCAAACCGCTTTGCCGATTGCCAAATATGCAGGCCGTCTGAAAAATGAGCCGGTGGCCCGTCTTTTTGACGAAATCATGAAAAT
The DNA here is from genome assembly GCF_051962515.1 of Neisseria sp. P0009.S007. Taxonomy (NCBI): domain Bacteria; kingdom Pseudomonadati; phylum Pseudomonadota; class Betaproteobacteria; order Neisseriales; family Neisseriaceae; genus Neisseria; species Neisseria sp. P0009.S007. The sequence continues at coordinate 127 of NZ_JBQCVF010000491.1, forward strand.
CCTGTTTTCCGGCCATTCACGTGCCTGTTTGAAACGGTTGAACGAGTTGGGTATTCCCGAAGGCATCCATCCGCTTTTAGATGCCTTGAAAACTGCCGAAGCGACTGAAAACCGTATGATTATGTTGGCCTTGAAAAATACCGATGAGCGCCTTCGTGCGGATAAGTCTGTTTCCGTCGGTTTTGTATTGGCGTCGGTATTGTGGCCGACACTAAACGCCATTTGGCAACGCAATCAAAGCCATGGTCAAAAACCTGTCCCTGCGTTGATGGATGCGATGAACACCATGCGCGATACGGTAGAGAAAGGTTGGGGCGTACCGCAACGATTTTCTGCAACCATGCGTGAAATTTGGCAATTTCAGCCGCAATTCGACAATATGCGCGGCGCACGCCCATATCGTCTGCTATCACAAGCCCGTTTCCGAGCTGCTTATGATTTCCTGATTTTGCGTAGCGAGATTGGCGAGGTTGATAAAGAGATGGCTTCTTGGTGGACAACTTTCCAACATGCCGATGAGGAAACACGCCAGCAAATGACAGCAGCCAATGATCACAAACGTCAGAAACAAAGTGGATCAACTGACGGCAAACTCAAACGTCGCCGCCGTCGTCCGAAAAAGAAAACCACTGAGGCCGAATAAATTATCAAAATAAATTTAAGGCCGTCTGAAACGATTAAATCTTTTGGGATTTGGTTTTCAGACGGCCTTTTTGTATTGCAATAAAAAACCGCAGGCTTTTTAACCTGCGGTTTGCTTTTATGATTTGTTTTCTTCGCTGTCGAGGAAGCTGCGGAGGCGGTCGCTACGGGTTGGGTGGCGCAGCTTGCGCAGTGCTTTGGCTTCGATTTGACGGATACGTTCACGGGTTACGTCAAATTGTTTGCCGACTTCTTCCAAAGTGTGGTCGGTATTCATATCGATACCGAAACGCATACGCAA
>NZ_JBQCVF010000492.1:0-1056 GCF_051962515.1 Neisseria sp. P0009.S007
ATATTTTCAGACGGCCTCCCAATCATGACATTGAGGCCGTCTGAATCATTCAATATTCAGCCGACAACCATCGGCACTCTCTTCACAAGGAATACCCATGAAAAGCCCACGCCGCCGCGCACGCGAGCTTGCCGTACAAGCTATTTATCAAGCAGGCATCAACAAAACTGCCGCTCCCGAAATCGCTAAAAACATCCACGAACTGTCCCAATCTTCCAATATGGATGAAGAGCTGTTCAACAAACTGTTTTTCGGCGCACAAACCCATGCCGAAGAATACATGGAAAAAATCAGCCCCCTGCTCGACCGAGACGAAAAAGACCTCAGCCCTATCGAACGCGCCGTTTTGCTGGTTGCCTGCCATGAGCTGAGCACCATGCCTGAAACCCCATACCCCGTCATCATCAATGAAGCCATCGAAGTTACCAAAACTTTCGGTGGCACCGATGGCCATAAATTCGTCAACGGCATCCTCGACCAACTGGCTTCCCGTATCCGCCCTGACGAACCACGCCGCAAAGGCTAAGATTAGCTTCACATCAGGTCGGGATTACCGATCTTTGCCCTGTTTAAGCTAATGTGCTTATACAGCCAAACCATCAAAAAGGCCGTCTGAAATTCAGACGGCCTTTTATATTTCTCGATTTATTCTGATTTTGGCATTTCATAACTGGGGCAGTTTTGTTTATCGCTGTTTGCCCAAATGATACCGCTGTCGTTGTAATAAACAGTACAAGTTTCATCGGCATTGGTTTCTTTATTGGGTACAGCCTTCAAAATATAACCTGAATCGGAAGGATCCGAACCTTCGGAAAAACTAATATTGAAATATTGATTCTGCTGTAAATTTTCAGCAGGAAACCCTACAAATGTACTTTTTTGAGTGTAATAGCGTTCGAGCTGTTGGGCATTATGCAGCATCTGTGTACGGACGGATGCGAGACGCGTTTGGCGGATGTAGTTTTGATAAGATGGATATGCGATGGTAGCGAGAATGGCTGCAATCAAAACGACTATCAGCAGCTCGATAAGCGTGAAGCCTTGTTGGTGTTTCAT
>NZ_JBQCVF010000493.1:0-1056 GCF_051962515.1 Neisseria sp. P0009.S007
GGCGAGGCACGCGACAAAATCCTCTTGCGCGTACTCGGCAGCCCCGACCCTTACGGCAAACAGATTGACGGTTTGGGCAATGCCAGTTCGTCCACCAGCAAAGCCGTGATTTTGGACAAATCCGAACGCGCTGATCACGATGTCGATTACTTGTTCGGACAAGTTTCCATCGACAAACCTTTTGTCGATTGGAGCGGCAACTGTGGCAATCTGACCGCCGCCGTGGGTGCATTTGCCATCGAACAAGGCTTGGTCGATAAATCCAAAATCCCTTCAGACGGACTATGTACCGTCAAAATCTGGCAGAAAAACATCGGCAAAACCATTATTGCCCATGTACCGATGCAAAACGGCGCAGTTTTGGAAACAGGCGATTTTGAGCTCGACGGCGTAACGTTCCCGGCAGCCGAAGTACAAATCGAATTTCTTGATCCGGCCGACGGCGAAGGCAGTATGTTCCCAACCGGCAATTTGGTTGATGAAATTGATGTGCCGAATATAGGCCGTCTGAAAGCCACGCTTATCAATGCCGGTATTCCAACCGTTTTCCTGAATGCCGCAGATTTGGGCTACACAGGCAAAGAGTTGCAAGACGACATCAACAACGATGCTGCGGCTTTGGAAAAATTTGAAACCATCCGCGCGTATGGTGCGCTGAAAATGGGCTTGATCAGCGATGTATCCGAAGCCGCCACCCGCGCCCATACTCCGAAAGTCGCTTTTGTCGCCCCTGCGGCCGATTACACCGCTTCAAGCGGTAAAACCGTCAAAGCTGCCGACATCGACTTATTGGTACGCGCGCTGAGCATGGGCAAATTGCACCACGCCATGATGGGTACCGCTTCAGTCGCCATCGCTACCGCTGCCGCCGTGCCCGGTACGCTGGTCAACCTTGCAGCCGGAGGCGGAGCGCGTAAAGAAGTCCGTTTCGGTCATCCGTCAGGCACACTGCGTGTCGGTGCCGCCGCCGAATGTCAGAACGGACAATGGACGGCCACCAAAGCGGTCATGAGCCGTAGCGCACGCGTGATTATGGAAGGACAAGTCCGAGTGCCG
>NZ_JBQCVF010000494.1:0-1053 GCF_051962515.1 Neisseria sp. P0009.S007
TCATTAATTGTAGAAGACATCATAACGGCTTGTTTCTGCTCAAAAGCTGAAGCAGAAGCAAATTTATCGGGATGAAATCGGGCAGCTAAAGCTCGATAGGTCTGTTCGAGTGTTTCGGTATCAATATTGAAAGATGGCTCAAGCTGGAAGAGGTTGAAGTATTGAGACATGATATTAAAGGAAAAAATCTAAAGAAGAGTATTATTTTACGATATAATCCGGAAAATGTTTATACGAAAGGAAAACAATATGACCGGTAAGGTACAACATAATAAAGGCAAAATACGAGACAATGTCTTAAAAGCCTTAGTCAAATCTGATTTGTTCCGACACCAAGTAGAACGAAAAAGAAAAGGCAAAGGTAGCTATAATAGGCAAGAATCCAAAAAATGGCGGGATGGTTTTGATACTTTCCCGCCATTTTTTATATTTTAAACGTGGAAGCTCTCACCACAACCGCAAGAGTCTTTGACATTTGGATTTTCAAATTTGAAACCTTCCTGTAAGCCTTCTTTGGTGTAATCAACTTGCGTGCCGTCTAGATAAACCAAGCTTTTTGGATCGATATAAACGCGTGCGCCGTGTTCTTCAAAAATCAGGTCATCCTCGTTCGCTTCATCGACAAATTCAAGGTTGTATGCCATGCCTGAGCAGCCACTGGTTTTCACGCCCAAGCGCACGCCCAATCCTTTGCCGCGTTTGGTCAGGTAGTTATTGATGTATTTGGCTGCGTTTTCTGTGATGGTAATCATGCTTTTTTCCTCATTTCGCAATCATTTTCTGTTTTGCCTGCTTTTTTATTCCAGACGGCCTCTTGAACTATCAGGCCGTCTGAAAACGCTGTTTTGCCCACTCTATTGCGGCGGCAATAGCAGCTTTAGCTTGCGGACTATTTTTCCAACAGGTCGAGCCGGTCAATTGTGCGCTCTGTTCCAAAATATCGTCCAAATCCGCTGCCGCCAGCGTGGCGACATCATCCAAACCTATTTGCCGCAAACGCTGCAATACGGTTTTACCTATGCCTTTGACGGCAAGCAGGGATTGGATTTCTTA
>NZ_JBQCVF010000495.1:0-1052 GCF_051962515.1 Neisseria sp. P0009.S007
AGCTTTATTTTAATTGCCGACCTGATGCCCAAGCGTATGGCAATGACCCATCCCGAAGCGGTGGCGGTACGCATTGTCCGTCCGATGATGTTTCTGATTTTTATATTAAAACCCCTTGTCTGGGTTTTTGACGGGTTGGCAAACGCAATATTCAAACTCTTCAAAATCTCAACTGTTCGTCAGGAGCAGCTGACCTCGGAAGATATTTATGCCGTCGTTGATGCAGGCGCTCAGGCTGGTGTGTTGAAAGAACAAGAGCACTATCTGATTGAAAACATTTTCGATATGCAAGAGCGCACGGTCACTTCCACCATGAGCACGCGCGAATATATCGTCTATTTTGACAAACACGACGACAGCGATACCGTATTGGAAATGATGTCGGACAAACCGCACAACAAATTCCTCGTATGCGACGGCGATTTGGAACGCGTCATCGGTTATATCGAATCGCATACGCTGCTGACTTTGTTTTTAAAAGAAAAAGACGTCCGCCTGACCGACAAGCGCGTGTTGCGTAAAGCCTTGTTCATCCCCGACACGCTGTCGCTTTACGATGTCTTAGAAACCTTCAAAACTTCCGGCGAAGACTTTGCCGTAGTGGTGAACGAATACGCGCTGGTGGTCGGCGTGGTAACGCTGAAAGATGTGATGAGCATTGTTATGGGCGAGCTGGTCAATACCGAAGAAGAGCCGCAAATCATCCGCCGTACAGAAGACACATGGTTGGTGGACGGTGCCACGCCGCTTACCGATGTCATGCGCGCGCTGGATATCGAAGAGTTTCCCAATTCGGAAAACTACGAAACCATCGCCGGCTTTATGATGTATTCCCTGCGCAAAATCCCGAAGCGTACGGATTTTCTGGTTTATGCCGGTTATAAATTTGAAATCATCGATACCGAAAATTTGAAAATCGACCAACTTTTGGTTTCCAAACAAGGAAATATGGTGGGGAAAATGTAACGGGTTGCAGGGAACACTTGAAAAGAAAATTAAAAAATGAATAAAAAGGAAAAAATATTATGACGACAACTGAACCTCAAAAATAC
>NZ_JBQCVF010000496.1:0-1050 GCF_051962515.1 Neisseria sp. P0009.S007
TGCAATTTGGTGTCGGGAGAAAACAGGGTTTCCAAGTCTTGCATCAAAACCGGATTGCGGATGCCGCCGCCGCAGATGTAAAGATTATGAATCGCCGGAGCAGCTTGTTTGGTCGCGTCAAAAATGGTTTGTGCGGTATAAAAGACCAATGTGCGTATCACATCTTCCGGCTTTTCATTACCTTTCAGACGGCCTTGAAGCCAGCTTAGGGAAAACAACTCTCGGCCTGTACTTTTGGGATAAGGGCGGCTGAAATAAGGATGGTCGAGCAGGGAAGCGAGCAGGTCGGGGAGGATTTTGCCTTGTGCGGCTTTTTCCCCGTTTTTGTCGTAAGGCTGCTGCCAGATATGTTGCATCCATGCATCCATCAGCATATTGCCGGGGCCGGTATCGAAGCCGAAAGAAGGGCTGTCGGGCGGGAGGATGCTGATATTGGAAATGCCTCCAATGTTGAGTACGGCTCGGGTTTCATTCGCATCTCGAAACAGCGCTTCGTGAAAGGCTGGGACGAGGGGTGCACCTTGACCGTTGCAGGCAAGGTCGCGGCTGCGAAAGTCGCCGACAGTGAAAATGCCGGTCAGTTCAGCTAACAGGGAGAGGTTAACCAGTTGAATGCTGTAACCGTATTCAGGCGCATGGCGGATGGTTTGTCCGTGGCAGCCGATTGCGGCAATGTCTTTGGCCGACAGGTTTTGTTCTGCCAATAGTTGTTGGACGGTTTGGGTGTATAGGCGGCTGAGTGTTTGCGCCAGGATATTGCTTCTGTGCAATTCATTTTCGCCTATGTCTTGTAGTGCCAACAATTCTTGGCGCAGGCCGTCTGAATAGGGTAGAAAGCTGTGGGCAACGGCTCGTTGCCATTGCTTGCCCTGCATTTGAATCAGTACGGCATCGGCACCGTCCATGCTGGTTCCGGACATGATGCCGATATAGTATTGGGGTTGCATTTCGGTTACAGAAAGAGAAGGTAAAGCGACATTTTAACGCCTTTTGACGTTTTTACGGGAATTTCGGCATTTAATGTAAATAGTTGGTGCAAGAAAGATTACA
>NZ_JBQCVF010000497.1:0-1050 GCF_051962515.1 Neisseria sp. P0009.S007
CGACAATACCGGCACCTGCCGTCTTGCCGGATACCAAGCAGATGAAATAGAACCGCCGGTTTCTATCCTGTTTACCCGACAAGCAGGGGCGAATGCCGCAGTAATTGGCGAAGTTTCCCTGCTGCCATTTAACGACGATGACCGCCAACTCGCCTGCGTGGCAGCCCGTAGCGAATTGATGCTGAACGGCAAATCACTGGGCAAATTGGCGTTGAACAAAAAAGGCACAGGCAAATTGAGCAGCGCGCAAACCAGCGCCTTACTCGAAGCATTGAAAAAAGAGAGCAAAATCAGCATCCGTTCTGGAAAATATGAATGGCACTTGTCCGACAAAGGCGCAGCGGCGGCGATGTTGAAAGCGGACGAATTCCAAGGTCGTCTGAATACGCCTTCCGCGCTGATTCGCAAAGGCGGCAGCAGTCAGGCAGTCCTCAGCCCGCAGCCCAAACCCGTCATCCGCGCCGTTGCCGTGCCGAAAAAAGAGGGCGATATGCTGGAACAAGGCACACCACGCCACAGCGCCGTCATGAAACTCTTGAGCGACAGCAACCGCGTTTCCGAAGGCGACGATAATTACTGTTACGCCCTGCACAATAAAGAGCAAATGGATTGGAACCGCAGCCTGTATGTCCATCCGCTCAACGATCGTCAGGTTTTGATTTCGGCCATCTGTATCGGCGGTGCTTATCAAACCAGCGGCTACTATGCCATTGCCGATAAAGAATTGACCAAAATTGAACAAGTGCTGCCGCCAATGACATACGGCGGGCACGGCGGATTCGATGAGAAAACAGCCACCCTTAGCGGCAGCTTCAAAGGCCGAGGGATCGGCGACTGCTGGTCTGGCAATGCAGCGGTGTGGGATGGTAAAACGTTTGTCCGCAGTGAGGAACACACCACCGGTTCATGCAAAGGCTTCACAGGCGGCGCGTGGCTGATGCCTATTTTTGAAGCCCGTGTTGAACGTTAAAATACACGGAATATTTACGATAGAAAGCAAAGGCCGTCTCAAAATTCCCGTTTTCAGACGGCCTTTTTCCTTATACAATA
>NZ_JBQCVF010000498.1:0-1050 GCF_051962515.1 Neisseria sp. P0009.S007
TGTAATCTTTCTTGCACCAACTATTTACATTAAATGCCGAAATTCCCGTAAAAACGTCAAAAGGCGTTAAAATGTCGTTTTACCTTCTCTTTCTGTAACCGAAATGCAACCCCAATACTATATCGGTATCATGTCAGGAACCAGCATGGACGGTGCCGATGCCGTACTGATTCAAATGCAGAGCAAGCAATGGCAACGTGCTGTCGCCCACAGCTTTCTACCCTATTCAGACGGCCTGCGCCAAGAATTGTTGGCACTGCAAGACATAGGCGAAAATGAATTGCACAGAAGCAATATCCTGGCGCAAACACTCAGCCGCCTATACGCCCAAACCGTCCAGCAACTATTGGCAGAACAAAACCTGTCGGCCAAAGACATTGCCGCGATCGGCTGCCACGGACAAACCATCCGCCATGCGCCTGAACACGGTTACAGCATTCAACTGGTTAACCTCCCCCTGTTAGCCGAACTGACCGGCATTTTCACGGTCGGTGACTTCCGCAGCCGCGACCTTGCCTGTAATGGCCAAGGTGCGCCCCTCGTCCCAGCCTTTCACGAAGCGCTGTTTCGAGATGCGAATGAAACCCGCGCCGTACTCAACATTGGTGGCATTTCCAATATCAGCATCCTTCCACCCGACAGCCCTTCTTTCGGCTTCGATACCGGCCCCGGCAATATGTTGATGGATGCATGGATGCAACATATTTGGCAGCAGCCTTACGACAAAAACGGGGAAAAAGCCGCACAAGGCAAAATCCTCCCTGACCTGCTTGCGTCCCTGCTCGACCATCCTTACTTCAGCCGTCCTTATCCCAAAAGTACAGGCCGAGAGTTGTTTTCCCTAAGCTGGCTTCAAGGTCGTCTGAAAGGTGATGAAAAGCCGGAAGATGTGATACGCACATTGGTCTTTTATACCGCACAAACCATTTTTGATGCGACCAAACAAGCTGCTCCGGCGATTCATCATCTTTATATCTGCGGCGGCGGCATCCGCAATCCGGTTTTGATGCAAGACTTGGAAACCCTGTTTTCTCCCGACACCAAATTGCA
>NZ_JBQCVF010000499.1:0-1050 GCF_051962515.1 Neisseria sp. P0009.S007
GATCTGCACGACCAACTGGTTAAAGCGGAAATCTTCAAAAAAGACGGCACGAAAGAGACTTGGGCCTACACCTACGATGCCTTGGGCAGAAGGATAGGCAAAGGCCGTCTGAAAAACGAAGAAGTTTCAGACGACCTCGAAGAGGAAACCGGATTTGTCTGGGACGGCAGCCACCTCTTGCAGGAAGTCCACCCGGACGGCAGATATACCTATATCTACACCGATCCCGACAGCTACGAACCTTTGGCACAGGTACGCAACTGGACCAACGAAGACGGTGAAAGCAAACAGCAAACCCACTACTTCCACTGCGACCAAATCGGTATCCCGCGTGAGATGACCGATAAAGACGGCAATTTGCTGTGGTTCGGCAACTATACCGGCTGGGGTTGTCTGAAAGAGGAAACCAAGGTAACGGATAGCGCATACCAGCCGTTCCGCCTACAAAACCAGTATGCCGACCTTGAGACAGGGCTGCATTACAACTTCTTCAGGTATTATGAGCCTGATGCAGGGCGGTTTGTTAATCAGGATCCGATTGGATTACTGGGGGGAAGTAATTTATACCAATATGCATCAAATACTGGCTTATGGATTGATAGCTTTGGGTTAAAACCTAAGAAAAAATTACCATGCATTCAAAAATTACGAGACGCATACCCAAATTTTAATGTAAAACCAAGCGCGCGACCCAGTGCTGAACCCTATGCCCTCAATCAATGTGCAATTAGGGTTTCTTATGCAATGCAAAAAGTTGGAATTGACATAAAGAAATTATATCCAAAAACCAATCAAACGTCTGAAGGATACGCACGTTCATCAAAAGGTCTCGCAGATTGGATTTGGAAGAATTACGGCGAACCACAGAAAATGTCCGTGCAAGATTTTCAAAAAAATGCAAAAAATATGAAAGGAATATTTTATGAATTACCTAACGAAGGTGGTATTGGCCACATTGATGTTATTGATAAAGGAGCAGTTGGATCAGGTTTTTATGCAGCTAAAGAAGTTTGGTTTTGGCCTATGGATGATTGCTAAAAAGATATTAAT
>NZ_JBQCVF010000500.1:0-1049 GCF_051962515.1 Neisseria sp. P0009.S007
GCCTTTGCCTTTGGGAAAACAAACTATAAATTAGATTTTAAATAATAAATAGAAGATGATATTGAGTGCTGCCACAGCTTGTTGATAACTTTTATTACAACAAATTTTCAAATACTTAGCTGATATTTTTTGATGAGGATAAAGTAAGGTTGGCCTTGTTTGCAGATGTGGATAAAATTTTCCTGCTGCTCCATTCTGTGGGTAACTTTTTGCCTGTGCACAATCTTAGCTTGTTTTATACTTCTCCGATTGGAACTGATTGACTAGAGAAATAGTCAAATGGTTTTTTATTTCAAGCTATTTTCATATTTCCTTTTATTTAAGCTGGGAAAAGGCCGTCTGAAAATATTTCAATAAGGTGTGCATATGAAGTTTTCCTTTAGTATTAATTTGTTATCCGTTTTGATTTTGGCCGCTTGTGCGCAACAGCCGGTTCAAAAGCCTCAAGTTGCCCTGCCCTCCGTATCTGTGGACAATCATGCGCCGGAGCAAGGAACAGGGCTCACGGAGCAGAAATTAATCCGCGCCAAGCATTATATGGCGGCGTCTGCCAATCCGCTGGCAACTGAAGCTGGTTATGAAATTTTGAAGCGCGGCGGCAGTGCGATAGATGCGATGATTGCCATGCAGACAACTTTGGGACTGGTTGAGCCGCAATCTTCCGGATTGGGCGGCGGTGCGTTTTTGGTGTATTGGGACAATAAGGCGAAAAAGCTGACGACGTTTGATGCCCGAGAAACAGCGCCGAAAGCGGCAACACCGGAACTTTTCTTGGACGAAAACGGCAAACCGATGGGCTTTATGAAAGCGGTAGTCGGCGGCCGTTCGGTCGGTGTGCCGGGGATTCCAAAGCTGCTCGAAGATGTCCACAAGCGTTACGGCAAATTGCCCTGGGCAAGTTTGTTTGAGAAACCGATTACTTTGGCGGAACAAGGTTTTGCCGTTTCTCCGCGTATGGCGAAATCCATCGAACAAAATTTGGAACCCTTGCAACGTTATCCGCAAACCGCCGCTTACTTCCTGCCTGACGGCAAACCTTTGGCTGCGGG
>NZ_JBQCVF010000501.1:0-1048 GCF_051962515.1 Neisseria sp. P0009.S007
GATGCCGACATCAGCCGCAGCCTGCTGGCCGCGCGTTATCCCGACGCCGTGTTTGAAGAATACGATCCGAATGCCGATTTTTTGAAAACCGCCGCCGCCGCGCGCAAAGGCGGTTTCTGGCAGAAGCTGACCGGCAAAACCATCCCGCAGCATTGCCAAGCCCTGACCGCGCCGTTGCCTGAAGCATCCGCCGATATGTTGTGGGCCAATCTCAGCCTCAGCCGCGCCGACGATATTTTGCCGGTATTGAAAAACTGGGCCGCTGCTTTGAAAACCGACGGATTATTGTTTTTCACGCACTTTGGCCGCGACAGCCTGAGCGAGCTGACAGGCCGTCTGAACCATGAAGGCATCGAATGCGAAGCGCCCATGCTGATTGATATGCACGACTTGGGCGATATGCTCGCCGATAACGGCTTTTACGATCCGGTAACCGACACGGCCAAGCTTGAGTTGAGCTATAAAAAAGCCGGGACGTTTTGGCAGGACATGGAAACTTTGGGGTTGTGGAATGCGTTGAAGTTCAGCAATCCGCAAGCGGCAAAGGAATGTGTGGATAAGATTTTTGCCGACGAAGGCTGTCTGAACATCACGCTTGAAACCGTGTACGGCCATGCCGTGAAGAAATTGGTGTTGCCGCAAGGGGAGAATGTGGTGCAGTTTTTCCCGAAACGGCAGGGCTAGTTTGGCGGTTGTACCGGTAGGGTTTACACAGCGATTGCATATTGTGGAATGCGGTTTGGCGTTTGTATCGATTGCCTGCGCTGTTTGACATGTATGAAAAAGGCCGTCTGAAAACTTTTCAGACGGCCTTTTGTTTGATTCCAAATTAAGCCTGTTTGGCAGCCCATTCGGCCGGAGTGGCGGCAACGGAAATCGACAGCGCGTGCAATTCGTTGCTTTCGAGTTGCGGCTTGAGACCGTCTTTAATCAGGCGGTGGCGGGCGAGGCGGGCTTTGCCTTCAAATGAGGAGGAAACGATTACGGCGAAGAAGTGATGGCCGTCGCCTTCGACTTCGACGTGTTCGCAAGGGGTAACGCCTTCAAT
>NZ_JBQCVF010000502.1:0-1047 GCF_051962515.1 Neisseria sp. P0009.S007
ATATCCGACCCATCTGTTTAAAAAGGCAATCCCCATGAACACCATACGCACCAAAATTTGCGGTATTACCCGACCTGAAGACGCGCTGGCTGCGGCCGAATTGGGCGCGGATGCCATCGGGCTGGTGTTTTACGCCAAGAGTAAACGGGCAGTGAGTATTGAGCAGGCGCGGGCGGTTGTGAAAAATCTGCCGCCGTTTGTATCGGTAGTGGCCTTGTTTGTGAATGAAAACGAGCAAACCATTCGCGAGATTTTGCGTCAAGTGCCGATAGATGTGATTCAGTTTCACGGCGATGAAGACGATGATTTTTGCCGTCGGTTTGACCGTCCGTATTTGAAGGCCGTGCGTGTACAGTCCGCAGCCGATATTCAGACGGCCTGTGCCAAATTTCCGAATGCCCGAGCCTTGCTGTTTGATGCCTATCATCCGACTGAATACGGCGGTACGGGACAAAGTTTCGACTGGACCATGTTGCACGGCAATATCGGCAAACCGTGGATACTTTCCGGCGGATTGACTGCGGAAAACGTTGCCGAAGCGGTAAAAATCAGCGGCGCAACAGCGGTGGACGTGTCCGGCGGCGTGGAAATCTCCGGAGGGATTAAGAGCAGGGAGAAAATGGCGGTGTTTATTCAAGCAGTAAAGGCCGTCTGAAATTTTGTTTGAATTCAAAGAAACCGGAATACATATATGCAAGAGCCAATCGTTGAATCCCACCCATTCGCAGCCTTGTTGCCGCTGCAGGCAACGGTCATGATGATGGGGACGTTTCCGCCTAAAGAAGAAAAACACGCGATGCAGTTTCATTATCCGAATTTTCAAAACGATATGTGGCGCGTGTACGGGCTGGTGTTTTTCGGCGATGCGGCGCATTTTCAAAAGCAGGGCGAAAAGGCGTTTGATGCCGATAAAATCAAAGCGTTTTTAAGTGAGAAGGGGATTGCATCCTGTCCGACCGTGTTGAAAGCGATACGCGAACATGGCAATGCTTCGGATAAGTTTTTAAAAGTGATAGAAACCGTCGATTTGGCGGCAGTATTGGCGCA
>NZ_JBQCVF010000503.1:0-1047 GCF_051962515.1 Neisseria sp. P0009.S007
AGATGCAGATGTGCATTCGGGTTGCTTTGCAGCGGCAGCCATTCTGGTTCGCCGCCGTCTTCCTTCCAAACGTCGCCCAAAATATTCGCCATACAGCATGAAGAAAGCAGCTTGGTATCGGCGGGCGGCAGATTGCACATAATGCGTACCTGCTGCTGGAACTGGTCTGCGGCGCAGGCATCCAGCGTATGATGGCCGGAATTGTGCGGGCGCGGGGCGATTTCGTTGACGACCAATTCATGCGTGTCGCCGACGACGAACATTTCTACCGCCAATACGCCAACATAGTCCAATTCGTCCGCCAATCGTTGCGCCATCTGCCGCGCCTGTTGCTGCACGTCGGCACTCAGCCGCGCGGGGACGATGGAATAGGCAAGAATGCCGTTTTCGTGGATGTTTTCGGCGGGGTCGAAGGTTTGCACGTTTTCATCGTTCAGACGACATACGATCACGGAAATTTCGCCGCGCAAATCCACCATTTTTTCTAAAACGCAATCCACACCGCCGTGTTCGGTAAACGCGGCTTTGAGTTCGTCCACCGTTTTGACGCGGATTTGACCTTTGCCGTCGTAGCCCAATGTAGCCGTTTTCAAGATGCCAGGCAAAAATTGCGCGCTTTCTTCGCTGATGTCGTCTGAACGACAAACCACTTGATACGGCGCGGTTTGCAATCCCGCTTTGCGTATCCACGCTTTTTCCTGAATACGGTTTTGCGCGATGGCAACGCAGTCGCCGCAGGGGGAAACGTTGGTATGCTTTGCCAGAAAGCGCATCGCGTCGGCATTGACGTTTTCAAATTCAGTGGTCACTGCCGCGCATTTTGCCAACTCGTCCAAAGCGGCTTGGTCGTCAAACGGCGCGCACAAATGGCGGTCGGCAAATTCCGCCGCCGGCGCGTTCGGATCGGGGTCGAGTACGGTTACTTTGTAGCCCATGGTTTTGGCGGCAACGGTAAACATTCTGCCTAATTGGCCGCCACCGAGGATGCCGAGCATGGAAGGAGGGAGTATGAGAGAATCATGCATTGCTATAAATCTTTGTATATTG
>NZ_JBQCVF010000504.1:0-1045 GCF_051962515.1 Neisseria sp. P0009.S007
GGCTTGAGCCCTTAGGTCTTGAAGTCGTCTAGCTTTCCGGCAGCCAGCGCAAAAAAGCCAAAGACGAAGCCAAAGCCAAACTGGCTGACGGCTCTGTCAAAATCGCCGTCGGCACGCACGCCCTGTTTTCAGACGACGTCGAGTTCCAAAATCTGGGCTTAGTGATTGTGGACGAACAACACCGCTTCGGCGTCGCTCAACGCCTTGCCCTTAAAAATAAAGGGCGCGACGTCCACCAGCTGATGATGTCCGCCACGCCCATCCCGCGCACGCTTGCCATGAGTTTTTTCGCCGACTTGGACGTGTCCGTCATCGACGAATTGCCGCCCGGGCGCACCCCGATTAAAACCCGCCTCGTCAACAATATCCGCCGCGCCGAAGTCGAAGGCTTCGTTCTCAACATCTGCCGCAAAGGGCAGCAGGCATACTGGGTCTGCCCGTTGATTGAAGAAAGCGAAACCCTGCAACTGCAAACCGCTACCGAAACCCTCGAGCAGCTTCAGGCGGCATTGCCTGAACTCAACATCGGCTTGGTACACGGGCGCATGAAAGCCGCCGAAAAAGCCGAAGTCATGGCGGAGTTTGCGGCAGGCCGTCTGAACGTCTTGGTCGCCACTACCGTCATCGAAGTCGGCGTAGATGTGCCCAACGCCGCCCTGATGGTCATCGAACACGCCGAGCGCATGGGCTTGGCGCAGCTGCACCAATTACGCGGACGGGTAGGGCGCGGCGCGGCAGAAAGCGTGTGCGTCCTCCTGTTTGCCGAGCCCTTGAGCGAACTCGCCAAAGCGCGGCTGAAAGTCATCTACGAACACACCGACGGCTTTGAAATCGCCCGCCAAGACCTCAACATCCGCGGCCCCGGCGAATTTCTCGGTGCGCGTCAAAGCGGCGTTCCCATGCTGCGTTTTGCCAACCTTGAAGAGGACTTACACCTTTTAGAACAAGCGCGCGAAATCGCCCCTTTGCTGATTGAACAAAACCCTGAAATCGTCGAAGCGCATTTGGCAAGATGGCTTTCCAGCAGGGACGGTTATTTGGGCGT
>NZ_JBQCVF010000505.1:0-1043 GCF_051962515.1 Neisseria sp. P0009.S007
TTCCGCGATAAGGCCACCAAGCTGACGGCCATCGGTAGTGTGATGTTGGTCGTAACCTCGCTGATGCTGATTCGGACGATAGACAATGCGTTCAACCGGATTTGGCGCGTCAATTCGCAACGGCCCTGGATGATGCAGTTTTTGGTGTATTGGGCGTTGCTGACGTTTGGTCCTTTGTCTTTGGGCGTAGGCCTGTCGGTTGTAATCGGCCAGGTGCAAGTAGTGGGCGGATCAGAATGGCTGAGGGTTATCACTACGGTTTCATTTATTACGGTGCTGCTGTGGGGTTTGTACCGCTTTGTGCCCAACCGTTTCGTGCCTGCCAGCCATGCTTTGGTCGGCGCGGCCGTAACGGCGTTTTGCTTGGAAACGGCACGCTTTTTATTCGCTTGGTACATGGGCAACTTTGACGGCTACAAATCGATTTACGGCGCATTTGCAGCGGTACCGTTTTTCCTGTTGTGGCTCAACCTATTATGGACGTTGGTATTGGGCGGCGCAGTTTTGACCTCGTCCCTGTCCTATTGGCGCGGCGAAGCTTTCCGCCGCAGTCTGGATGCGCGCGGCCGCTTTGACGATGTATTGAAAATCCTGCTGCTGCTCGATTCTGCTCAACAAAACGGTAAGGCATTGCCGGTGCAGGAGTTCAGACGGCATATCAATATGGGTTTCGACGAATTGGGCGAGCTTTTGGAAAAACTGGCGCGACACGGCTATGTCTATTCCGGCCGTCAGGGCTGGGTCTTGAAAATGGGGGCGGAGTCCATCGACTTGGCAGAGCTGTTCAAACTCTTCGTCTACCGTCCGCAAACGCTTAATAAAGATAAGGTCAATCAAACGGTTGACCACATTATGCAGCCCTGCTTGGAAACCTTGAACATGACGCTTGCCGAGTTCGGCGCCCATACGAAAAAACAATCCTCTTAAACCTGACGCCGTCTGAAACCAAAAATATCAAGTTTCAGACGGCCTTTGCTATAATCGGCACACTACTGAATACTACATTCGACCTACAAGGAAAAATAGATGAAAACACCAGCCCT
>NZ_JBQCVF010000506.1:0-1042 GCF_051962515.1 Neisseria sp. P0009.S007
TTATTGTTGCCGGTATTGCTTGGCAGAACTGGGGTTTCGTCTGATTCTTCACGGGCTGGCGCATTGCCGCTCTCGGTACGGCGGCGGTTTTCATTCGGAACCGCGCGACGGGCAGGTTGAGCGGGGCGCGGTGCAACGCCGCTGTTGTCCAAGGCCAAGTCGGAGCTGGTGGTCATGCGTTCGCGCATATACACTTCGCCACCGTTCGAAACCACGCCCTCAGGAGCTTTCATCGGTTTGACGCTGGTGCCTTTCAGGGCAAAGCGCATGTATTCTACCCATACCGGTACGGCGATTGTACCACCGTAGCCTGCACGACCCATGCTGCGCGGTTTGTCAAAGCCGATATAGACGGCAGTCACAACGCTAGGGTTGAAGCCGACAAACCATGCGTCTTTGTTGTCGTTGGTGGTACCGGTTTTACCGGCGATGTCGGAGCGGCCGAGCGCGGCTGCACCGCGTGCGGTACCGACACGGACAACGTCTTGCATGATTTTGTACATGATGTAGGCGTTGCGCGGGTCAATGGCCTGAGGTGCATTCTCACCGGCTACCAAAGGTTGCATTTGCGCTCTCAGACGGCCTTGGCTGTCGTAGATTTTGTCGATGACGTGGGCAGATACTTTGTAACCGCCGTTGGCAAAGACGCTGTAACCCTCTGCAATACGCAACGGCGTGGTTTCGCCTGTACCCAAAGCCATAGACAGGCTGGCAGGGATTTCAGATGGCTTGAAGCCGAAGCGTTGGATGTATTGTTGCGCGTAGCCGATGCCGATCGACATCAGGATGCGGATGGACACCATGTTTTTCGAAGCGGTCAAAGCCTGGCGTAGCGTGATGTAACCGGAATAGCGGCCGTCTGAATTTTTCGGGTTCCACGCTTTGCCGTTTGCACCTTTGCCCGGCAGGGAAATCGGCGCATCGTTAATCATGGTGGAAGCAGTCATTCCTTTTGCCAAAGCGGAGGAATAAACGAACGGTTTGAACGTCGAGCCGGGTTGGCGCATGGCTTGAGTTGCGCGGTTGAAGGTTTTGCTGTGGT
>NZ_JBQCVF010000507.1:0-1042 GCF_051962515.1 Neisseria sp. P0009.S007
TGGCTATTTTCTCGTGGTTCAAAAGGATAATAAGTAACATGAATCAGCGTACGGTTCAGCCCGCTTAATGCACCTAAGGCATTGGAGAACGTCAAATCTTTCCACTCAGGCGTGTATAAATAAAAATTGCGTTCCCCCCAGCCTAAACCAATATGCGTTATTTGAGGATTAGCAGAGAGCGTGTCTTTCGGATTGACGACATCCGACCAATCAAAAATATCATTCTTCAGCGGCATGACTACATCAGTATGCACGCCGTTACTGACTAAAAATAAAGTAATTTCTCCTTTGGGCTGCTCTTCATTAAGCGGCAATGAAGCCATCATCCAAGCAGACAAAAAATACAATAGGGCAAAAATAGGGATTATCAGCGCTATTTTGCCGATTTTCTTAAGGATGTGAAGGAAGGAGCGCATTCGTTTTTTTAAAGGCAATTAAATTTGAAGGTGTGTATTTTCTATTAAATTTGTACTTTTTTCATTAGAAATGAGTGGGTAGTAGGTATCTTGCGACTAATGATAAAAATGGTTGTTTAATTAAAATGGGATACCAAATCTCATCTCAATCCATGTTGGAACGCTTATTTTGCAGAGCTGCTGACTTGTTTCATCCAGGCGAACAGTTCGTCCAAGTCATAATCGCCGCCGTGGCCGACATCCCAAGGCAGGGCGTAGTCGACGGTTTGGCCGTTATTTTGCAGTTTGGCGGCTAAGATGGCGGAGACTGCCAGTGAGGTGTCGCGATCGTTAGTGCCGACGCGGATTCGCCAGTTTTGCGGCAGGTTTACGCCTGGTTTGCCGATGTAGTTGAGCGGGTTCATGATTTTAATGGTTTCTTCATCTGCGATTTCGGCGTTGGCGGCGGTATTGTGTTGCATGGAGAACGCGGTAAAGTGGCGTTTGTCGACGGTATTGGTGCCGAAGAGTTGGTTTTCGCCTGCGCTTAAATCTACGCCGTCAAAGGCCGGCGGTGTTTTTTGGCGGCCGGCGGCTTTGGCGTAGGCATCGAAATCGACGGAGACGACTTTGCCTTTGCGGACGGT
>NZ_JBQCVF010000508.1:0-1041 GCF_051962515.1 Neisseria sp. P0009.S007
TCGACCAATTATTGATTGGATTGTTGCTTTGATTAAAGGCCGTCTGAAAAGTGTTTCAGACGGCCTTGATGTTTATCTTTCCGATATTTTTTCATTGAGAAAGTCGATAAAGCTGCGTACTTTCGCACTGAGAAATGCCCTGTCGACATAGGTGGCGTTCAGTTGGTCTGTCCAGATGGTGTAATCGGGCAGAAGTTGGATCAATGTACCATCCTTCAATTCCTGCTGAACTGCCCAAAGGGGCTGATAGCCTATGCCTGCGCCTGCTTTAATCAGCTCGCGTATCATCAGTGTGTTGTCGCTGCGGATAACCGGGGAGAGATGGAGAATGGCTTTTTCTCCGGTAATGCGGTGGGTAATCTCCCAGTTTTGTTGACTGGTATAGGAAGGCAGGATGGCTTGATGCTGCATGACGGCTTCGGGCGTATCGGGTGTGCCGTGTCGGGCCAGATAGTCGGGAGCGGCAAGCAGGACGAACTCGATTTTGGCCAGCGGTTTGACGATCAGCGAAGGGGAGGGGGTTTTGGAAACGCGTAAGGCGAGGTCGAAACCTTCGGCAATGAGGTCGATATGGCGGTTGTCGAGGACGAGGTCAAGCGTGACTTTGGGATAACGCTGGCGGTATTCTGCTAGCCATGCGCTCATATTGCCACCTGCAAACCATAGGGGCATGGTAACGCGCAACATACCTTGCGGCGTGTCGGTACCGCCTGCCGCTTTTTGGGCAGCGGTGTCCAAGGTATCCAGCGCGTAGCTGCACTGGCGGTAGTATTCTTCGCCTGCTTCGGTCAGATGAAGGTTGCGGCTGTTGCGGTGTAAGAGCTTGGCTTGAATGGTGTTTTCCAGATGGCTGACGTGTTTGCTGGCCATGGCGGTGGAGATATCGAGCTGATCGGCGGCACGGGTAAAGCTGCCGCTTTGAACAACTTGGCGGAAAACTTTTAGGCTAAATAGGGTATCCATTATTTCTTATTAGGAAACGTTGTATCAATAATTCGAGTATATATCTCTTACTGGGAATTATCTATACTGCACTTATTG
>NZ_JBQCVF010000509.1:0-1041 GCF_051962515.1 Neisseria sp. P0009.S007
TCGACCAATTATTGATTGGATTGTTGCTTTGATTAAAGGCCGTCTGAAAAGTGTTTCAGACGGCCTTGATGTTTATCCTTCCGATATTTTTTCATTGAGAAAGTCGATAAAGCTGCGCACTTTCGCACTGAGAAATGCCCTGTCGACATAGGTGGCGTTCAGTTGATCTGTCCAGATGGTGTAAGCGGGCAGGAGTTGGATTAATGTGCCCTCCTTCAATTCCTGCTGAACCGCCCAAAGGGGCTGATAGCCTATGCCTGCACCTGCTTTAATCAGCTCGCGGATCATCAGTGTGTTGTCGCTGCGGATAACAGGGGAGAGGTGGAGAATGGCTTTTTCTCCGGTTTGGCGGTGGGTAATTTCCCAGTTTTGTTGACTGGTATAGGAAGGCAAGATGGCTTGGTGCTGCATGACGGCTTCGGGTGTATCGGGTGTGCCGTGTCGGGCAAGGTAGTCGGGGGCAGCAAGCAGGACGAACTCGATTTTGGCCAGCGGTTTGACGATCAGCGAAGGGGAGGGGGTTTTGGAAACGCGCAAAGCGAGGTCGAAACCTTCGGCGATGAGATCGATATGGCGGTTGTCGAGGACGAGGTCGAGCGTTACTTTGGGATAACGCTGGCGGTATTCGGCCAACCATGCGCTCATATTGCCGCCTGCAAACCACAAGGGCATGGTAACGCGCAACATACCTTGCGGCGTGTCAGCGCCGCCTGCCGCTTTTTGGGCAGCGGTGTCCAAGGTATCCAGCGCGTAGCTGCATTGACGGTAGTATTCTTCGCCTGCTTCGGTCAGGTGGAGGTTGCGGCTGTTGCGGTGTAAGAGCTTGGCTTGAATGGTGTTTTCCAGATGGCTAACGTGTTTGCTGGCCATGGCGGTGGAGATGTCGAGCTGATCGGCGGCACGGGTAAAACTGCCGCTTTGAACCACTTGGCGGAAAACTTTCAGGCTGAATAGGGTATCCATGATTTCTTATTAGGAAACGTTGTATCAATAATTCGAGTATATATCTCTTACTGGGAATTATCTATACTGCACTTATTG
>NZ_JBQCVF010000510.1:0-1040 GCF_051962515.1 Neisseria sp. P0009.S007
TTGGCTTTGGTTTCTTTATGGCGCAAATGGTAGTCGAACACCATGGCGATGTTGCGGATCAGGAAACGGCCCTTCGGCGTAACGGTCAGGCCGTGCGGTTTGAGGCGGACCAGACCGAGGGTTTCCAGTTGTTTCATATCTTCCAGTTCCGCTACAAAATAGCGGCTAAACGGAATGCCGAACACGCTTTCGTAAATTTGATAATCAAGCGAGAAGCGGCACATCAAATCCTGAATGATGTTGCGGCGCAGAATGTCGTCTTGATTAAGCTGGTAGCCGCGCATAATCGGTAGATGTCCGGCATCGAGTGCGGCGTAATAGGCATCGATGTCGCGCTCGTTTTGGGAGTAGGTGCTGCCGATTTTGCCGATAGAGGAGACGCCGATCGCCACCAAGTCGCAGTCGGCATAGGTCGAGTAGCCTTGGAAGTTGCGTTGCAGGAAGCCTTCTTTGAGGGCGATGGAGAGTTCATCATCAGGTTTGGCAAAGTGGTCCATACCGATGAAAACGTAGCCGCGCTCGGTCAGGGTTTGAACGCAATATTGCAGCATATCGAGTTTTTCTTCGCTGCCGGGGACGATATTGGTGTCGATACGGCGTTGCGGTTTGAAGATATGCGGCAGGTGGGCGTAGTGGTAGAGGGCGAGGCGGTCGGGGTCGAGGGACAAGACCGTGTCGATGGTGGTTTTGATGCTTTCGGTGTTTTGGTGCGGCAGGCCGTAAATCAAATCGACGCTGACCGATTTAAATCCGGCTTCACGCGCGGCATCAATCACTTCTTTGGTTTCTTCGTAGCTTTGGATGCGGTTGACGGCTTCCTGTACTTTAGGGTCAAAGTCTTGAATACCGACACTCATGCGGTTGAAACCGAGTTTGCCCAGTTTGAGGACGGTTTCGCGGCTGACTTTGCGCGGGTCGATTTCGATGGAGTATTCGCCGTTGGGGATGAGCTGGAAGTATTTTCGGATCATTTCGAAGACGCGTTCGAGTTGGTCGTCGCTTAGGAATGTCGGCGTGCCGCCGCCGAAGTGGAGTTGCGC
>NZ_JBQCVF010000511.1:0-1040 GCF_051962515.1 Neisseria sp. P0009.S007
ATGCAAAAACTGACTAATCAAAATCTTCACATTATTTTGTCGGAGCGCTTAAATGATACCGACTTTGTTCTTATTCTCAATGCATTAATCAAATTTTTGCGCCGAGGAGGCAAAAAACAGGCTTCCGAACGTTTTGATTTGATTTTATCTACTTTAAAACAAGACGATGCTCTATGTCGTCAATTCAGCCTGCGCTTCTATGCCTGGCTGTCCAAAGTTCACATCTATCCTGCGCTGATTAAGCTGGGTATTTTCTCGCGCCATAGTTTTACTCGGGAGATGGGCATACGGATTTATGAACGTTTCAGCCCGTCTTATAAAGATTTTTCCAATCTGCGCGAAGTATTTTTATATCTTTTTCATTCGAAAAACGATGATAAATGGTTGCAAACCCTGAGTTTGCGCCAATGGTTGAGCATGTATGAATTGTTGCAGAGCAAAGCTGATCCTGCTTTGCTTCAGACGGCCAGCCGACAGTTGGCAGATGCCCGTTTGCGAGCGGTGGAAATGCTGTCTATTTGGATTGCTTCCGAAGCGATTGAGCCGGATTTAATACGGATTGCTCCCCGTTTGTTGGAAGCGGATTCGGCATTTGTCGCTTTGCAACGTGAAATTGCAAAATTGGTAGAACACTATCGCCATAGCGAAGAAACTTATGACACGGCGCATTTGGAGGTTATGTTTGACCAGTGTGAAAATCAAATTGACTATTTGCGCCGTCGTGGTACCGGAGCAGGGTCTGGTTCGTCAGTAAAAGTTGCCCATTTGCTCGAACGCTTGCAACAAACCATAGACCGCCTGAAACTGTTGACCAATATTCAAATCGAAACCGGCAGCCGTACCCGCTTAACCATCAACCTGATGAATGCGATGATTTACGCGGCGGTAGAGCAATACAGCACCAGCCACTTGCGTAAAAGCAGTATCCGAATGCTGGCGCGCAGTATTACGGAAAACAAAAGCCATCATGGTGAGCATTACATTACGCGCAACCGTAGCGAATATTTCAAAATGTTTTATTCCGCAGCAGGCGGCGGCGT